>NZ_JAUBRJ010000150.1:0-4010 GCF_036701805.1 Microcoleus sp. N3A4 | reverse complement strand
TTTTCTATATATTTGTTCAGATATTTTCACTGATTTAGCTATTGATTTAGCATAGTAAGTAAGGAAGAACCATAAAAAAAGCAAATGTAGTTGTTGATAAAAATCAAATCATAGTTGATATAAACCTGCGAATAGTCGCCTCCTCACCTTCAGAAATCCCCATCATAGAAAAGTTTGATATTAATGGCAATGGTGCAAACTAACGAAAAGGCGATCGCACGCATCATACCAAATCACACTTAAATACCTCCTTTATTCTTCAGTCCGCGCAGGCGGACTTTGTTTGTGTAGACGCGGTTTCAACCGCCGAGTATCTTTTTAACTTTAGATAGGCGCGAATTCTCCAAGCACGAAGTTATACTCCTGACATCTATTAAAAGCGATCGCCCTTAAGTAAAAAAGGCGACCGTCATTTATGACGGCTAAAAACAGTTTGAATCAGAGATTTTGCCTAACCTTTCCTTGTTGTTGTGCGGCCTATAAATGTTAGACTCTCAATACAGGACTTTCGGGATTTTCAGGATTGGGAATGAGACGCTGATTCCTGCAATCTACCAACAAATCCAAAGTTTCTAACACAGTTTGACCGATTAGCACCGTATCGCCTAAAACCATCACAGCCTCGATCGTCTCGCGCCCTTCCAATTCAATGATAACAGGTTCAGTGATTCCCACTGTTTCTTGTCGGCCGTCAGCATATTTTGCTATTTGCTGACTCCGAATTCTCAAGCCGAGGTGTTGTACTACATCCGCAGGTAAAGCAGTTCTGACTGCGCCAGTATCTATTAGTGCTTCTGCTTCGTATACGCGCAACAGATTTGGATTGAGCAATCCTCGACTCACTAAGGCTTCATCAATTGCATTCGTTAGCTTGACCTTGACTCGAACTGCACCCATATTTTTACTGACTTGAGTGTTATCGCGATCGAGATTTATCATATCGCCTCTTTTGTCTGTAAAGTCTACCTTTAATTCTACCTTGAATTCGTGCAGCCACAGGTTTTAACTTGCAGGTTGCAACCACACAAAAATATCTCTAATCCTAAATCACACTTAAATACCTCCTTTATTCTTCAGTCCGCGCAGGCGGACTTTGTTTGTGTAGACGCAGTTTCAACCGCCGAGTATCTTTTTAACATAATTTGCGACTTTAGATAGGGGCGAATTCTCCAAGCACGAAGTTATACTCCTGACATCTATTAAAAGCGATCGCCCGCCCCAACCAAAATGTACGTCCAAACATTGCTAAAACCAGACGGCCGCCCACTCACACTCTACAGCCGCTACCCAATCCCAGAAGGAATCGCGGCCGTAAGTCCCAGCAATGAACCCGTACAGGCGAACCCGCACTTTCGCTGGCATCCTTTGCGCGGGGAATGGGTAGCATACGCCAGCCACCGCCAGGGAAGAACTTTCATGCCGCCGCCGGAATACAACCCGCTGGCTGCTACAATTAATCCCAAATTTCCGACAGAATTGCCGCCGGGAGATTACGATGTCGCAGTTTTTGACAACCGCTTTCCCTCGATGACTTTGCAGGCCAAAAACGCACCTGCAAGTATTGTGGAAACTTTGCCCGCTAACGGCATTTGCGAAGTCGTTGTTTTCACTCAAGATCCGGAGGCTTCCCTCGGCGCTTTAGAGTTAAATCACTTAGAATTGTTGTTAGAAGTATGGGCCGATCGCACTTCAGTAATCGGCAGCAATCCCGAAATTCAATACGTCTTGCCTTTTGAAAATCGCGGCGTAGAAGTCGGAGTAACTTTGCACCATCCCCACGGTCAAATTTACGCTTATCCCTTCGTGCCTCCGGTGCCTGCGCGGATGTTAGAATGTCAGTCGGTTTACTATCAAAAAAACAGTAGCGGTTTGCTGCAAGATTTGATTCAAAAAGAGATTGCTGACAAACAGCGAATTATTTATTTAGACGAAGAGGCGATCGCCTTTGTCCCCGCTTGCGCCCGCTACCCTTACGAAGTGTGGATTGCGCCGATCGCCCCCGCTGCTACATTTATCGATATTACCGAAAAACAGCGTCAATCACTCGCTAAAGCCTTAAAAACCGTCACCCTCAAATACGACGGTTTGTGGCACCGCCCGTTTCCCTATTTGATGGCTTGGTTTCAAGGGCCCACAGACGGGAAAGCGCATCCAGAAGCGCATTTGCACGCCCAATTTTATCCGCCCTATCGATCGAGCGATCGGCTAAAATATCTAGCAGGAACCGAACTAGCCGCCGGAATGTTTGCCAACGACGCTTTACCCGAAGAAAAAGCTAAAGAATTGCAAGCAGTACCCGTAAATCTATTTTAATAAAATTGGTTCGTAAGTACGTAGGTTGGGTTGAACGAAGTGAAACCCAACACAAAGTTATAGTTATTATAGTTAAAATTGGGTTTCACGCCGCCCAATACAAAGTTATATTTGGAGTTGGGTTTCACGGAGTACAACACAGAGTTATACTTGGAGTTGGGTTTCACTTCGTTCAACCCAACCTACCGCTCTTTTTCCTTCTTTCATATATGATAAACTCATTAAATCAAGAAGTCGATCTAAAACTCGAATTCATCCGCAAAGCCTTAACCGAAACAAAAGCTGTTGCCCTTCGCTTGCGCGGTACAGACTGGTTTGCCTGGGCCACAGCCGGCGGTTCCCATACAGTATTGCTAACCGCAGAAACCGGAGTTGCAGAAATATTAATTACCGCCGAAAACGCTTGGGTTCTCACCGATGAAATCGAAGCCCAGCGCTTGCAAGATGAAGAATTGCCAGCCAACTTTCAACTGCACATCTATCCTTGGGCAGATGTTTCACAGCGCGAAGCTTTTGTCAAAGAAATTACTGGTGGCGGTAACGTGATGAGCGATCGACCAAATTCCCAAGAAATGCCAATAATCGCATCTTTACAATCCCGCAAACAGACAATGATGTCAAGCGAATTAGAGCGATACCGGCGAGTTGGACGTTTAGCCAGCGAAGCGATGACAGAGGTACTTTCCGCAGCAAAACCAACATGGACAGAATATCAGCTAGCGGGAGCCGGTGCAGAGGCATTGTGGGCCAGAGGTTTGCATCCAGCCCTGACATTAGTTGCTGGAGAAAGGCGTTTGCCGCTGTACCGCCACGCCACCGCAACCGCCGAAGAAATTGGGCGGCAAGCAATGTTAGTCTTTTGCGCGAGGGGATGGGGTTTGTATGCAAATTTAACCAGATTTGTCAGTTTCGACTTTCTTGGGGAAAAGCATTCAGAGTTGCACCGACAAGTCAGAGAAATTGAAGCCGCCGCCTTGAATTCGTGCCGGCCGGGAGTATCGCTGAATGCAGTTTATGATACGCTGAAAACTGCCTACGAAGAACACGGATATCCTCAAGCAATTCGGGAACACCATCAAGGCGGAACTACCGGATATTTGGCGCGGGAAATTGTGGCAAATCCGGCTACTTCAGATATTTTAGCAGAAAATATGGTTGTGGCTTGGAATCCGAGTTTGTCGGGAGCAAAAATTGAGGATACGTTTGTAATTCACAGCGATGGAACGTTGGAAAATTTGACATTCGATCCGAATTGGCCGAGTGTAGAAGTAGCGGGAAGATTGCGGCCAGTACCGCTGGAAATATGGGACGATCGACCATTGTCCATTTAACTTATCGCTCTATTTTCATCTCAGGTGCGATCGAGCCATCATGACCTGGAAAACGATACTTTCATTTATTGTCAGTGCAACAGTCCTGACTCTACCGATCGGTTGGCTAACGATCGCAAATCTCCTGCCGATTCAAGCCGCGGACTACAGCGAGGCGGAGCGGAGTTTTGTGCATTTGGCTCCAGGTAGCGATCGCGATCGGCTTGCAGTAACCGAATTAATCCGATATAGCGGTTCTCAAATAAGTGAGGTACGTAGTTGGGCTTTAGCCCTCTTACTTGTGCTTATGTACCCACATTCCGCAGGTCTTTAAATAGAATTGATGGTTATAAATTTTAAAAATTCAACCCTGAAGTGATTACTGGG
>NZ_JAUBRJ010000149.1:0-4083 GCF_036701805.1 Microcoleus sp. N3A4 | reverse complement strand
ATGGATTACCCTGTAGAAGCCAGTCATCCCCCGATTTCTCGGTTTCGACTGAACGAATCGCACTTATATGAGGCATTATTGCCAGCAACCCGGTAGAACTCCTGTCTGTAATTGCCTTAGATCCAGATTTCAATAATACGCCGACTTTATACTTAAGTATTGATGCGGTTTCTTCGCTGCCAACCGACTTTCTTGAGGAAGTAGAAACTATAGTAGTTGGCTTCAAAGGAGATCGAGACGGCGATCGACTGTCAAAAGAAATTATTGAAACATTCCCTCAATCAAAGCGAATCAATCCAGGCTTTGCCGGCTGGAACGCAATCTTAGCATCTCAAGAGCAAGAAAACGAAAATGGTTTTAATGCTCGTGATGAAGCAATCGAGCGCAATTTTGGCGTAATTTTGGATTAATCAAAGCTCACTATTAGTATTTTACGCAGCTTTCATGGGGCCGGGAAACGATGACTGAAGTTGGGCGATAAACAAATTGCTTATTTCCCCCCCTTTTCGACTTGTTTGAGCAGTAAAACCGTCGCTGCAACCCACCTAAAAACAAAACAATATGCTATTTGGAAAAGAGCTTTTTCCAAACCTGCTTGTCCAAGCCGTGACTCAGCCTCTATTATCAGTAGTGTGAAAGAGTGGAAGCGCCACCTTAAAATTATGAATCTACGTCACTTACTTCTCTCGACTGCGCCCTAAATCTTCGTGCAACCAGCGAGAATGGAACTCTACTTTGTTAGAAGTAATGGAAGGATTAAAAGCAGTGTATCTCTAAATTAAATTCAGCGATTTGCCATTGGTGAAGTGGCTGCTAGCGCAGCATTATGAATGGCTTGCTAACAAAATTTTGAATCTGAGAAGTTCCCAACTATCATCATGAAACTGCATTCACCCATTTGCGATCTGCCAGGGTTAAGCCCAAACAATTACAAAATGCTAGAAAGGCTGGCCCTTGCAACAGTACGAGACTTACTGCTCTACTTTCCCCGTGATTACATCAAGTATCGGCGAGTAAAAATTTATCAGTTGAAAGTAGGCGATTCAGTCACGGTTGTAGGTAAGATTCAACATCAGGAAGTAGTCAGTACGCCTAAAAATTATAGGCTAACAATTCAGACTATTATTGTCAAGGACAGAACCGGTAAAATAGCCTGCAAGCGTTTCTTCAACCACCCGTACTACCAATCAAAAAAGTGGAGGAACGAGCAAGCCGCCACCTATGTTGCTGGAGGCATTGTTGCTATATCTGGGATAGTCAAAGCCGATCGCTATTGCGGAATGACATTAACTTCCCCTGAAATCCGATTAATCGGTCTAGACGAAGCCAAGGATACGAAAAATTCAATTATCCCAATTTATCCTTTGACAAAGGGAGTTAGCAACGAAATTGTCCAAAATGCAGTAACCTCAGCTTTGGAATCTGCCAAGCTGCTAAATGACCCCCTGCCGCAGGAGTTCAGACGACAACACGGTTTGATGGAATTACAGAAGGCGATCGCAAACATCCACCAGCCCCCAGACGAAACCCAACTAGAAGCTGCCCGCCGTCGCCTGGTATTTGATGAGTTTTTCTATCTCCAGCTATCGTTTATAGTGCGTCGCCACCGGCTTTTGGCGCGATCGGCTCTTACAAAAATAACTCCTGCTGGCCCTCTAATCCAACAGTTTTACTCTCAACTTCCCTTCTCGCTTACCTCAGCTCAACGTAGGGTCATTAACGACATTCTCAACGACATGACTTCCAAAACGCCGATGAACCGACTGGTACAGGGGGATGTCGGTTCTGGTAAAACAGTTGTTGCTGTCGTTGCTATCCTCGCTGCCATCCAGTCTGGCTACCAAGCGGCACTTATGGCACCTACAGAAGTGCTAGCCCAACAGCATCACAGGAAGATTGCGACGTGGTTTGAACGCCTTGGCGTTTCTGTTCAATTGCTGACGGGTTCTACCAAAACCACCAAGCGCAGAGAAATCCACGCCCAATTAGAGACGGGTGAACTTTCACTATTGGTAGGAACTCACGCGCTTCTGCAAGAGAAGGTCAACTTCAACAAACTAGGGCTGGTAGTCATCGACGAACAGCACAGATTCGGCGTGCAGCAGCGACAAGATTTACTGAACAAGGGAAACAGACCTCATGTGCTGACGATGACCGCGACTCCTATTCCGCGTACTTTAGCACTGACCTTGCACGGGGATTTGGATGTCAGTCAGATTGACGAGTTACCGCCCGGTCGTCAGAAGATTCACACGAAAGTGCTTAATAAAAGCGCTTCAGCATACGATTTAATCCGCCTTGAGGTACTTCGAGGTCGTCAGGCGTACATCATCCTTCCCTTGGTGGAAGAATCGGAAAAGCTAGATTTGAGAGCAGCGGTAGCAGAATACGATCGACTGTCAACTGAAATCTTTCCCGAATTTAGAGTTGGTTTGCTGCACGGCCGGATGACATCAGCCGAGAAAGATGAAGCGCTCAACTCATTGGGCGACAACAAAACCCAAATACTGGTTTCCACGACTGTTGTGGAAGTGGGCGTGGATGTTCCAAACGCTACAGTCATTTTAATCGACCATGCCGATCGCTTTGGCTTGGCTCAACTGCACCAGTTAAGGGGTCGGGTTGGTCGGGGTTCGCACCGTTCCTATTGTCTGCTGCTCAATACCAGTAAAACAGCAGAAGCTAAGGCACGTCTTGAAGTGTTGGAAAAATCCACCGATGGGTTCTTTATTTCAGAGATGGATTTGCGGCTGCGTGGGCCAGGTGTTGTGATGGGCTATCGGCAGTCGGGAATTTCAGAATTTGCTCTGGCAAATATACTGGATGATGAGGATTTGCTGAATTTAGCTCGTTATATGGCAGTAGCGATCGTCAAAAGTAACCCGAATTTAGAGGGACATCCTTTGATGGTTGCAGAACTCAAAAGACGAGGGCTGACAAGTTGGGATTGCACTCTTAATTAATAGGTTTGCTTAGAGGATATTAAAAAATTATGGTGAACAGAGTGCCAGCCCGATCGAGTATGTCAATATATTGGCTCACATCGCAGGGTTTTGCTTCCCTCCTCTCATCAGCAGTTAAATATAGCTTTCTTTAGCTTTTGAAATATCCTCTTAGCTTTTTATGAGAATATTTTTTTACTTAACCTCAAACAATCTATTAACAGATTTTTTATTTCATAGGATATACTTTTAATTATATAATTGTATTTTATAATTACTATTGAGGTCGTATTTTGAACGGTTATCTTATCTACCATCCATCTCGTACTAAATCAGTATTCGATAGCATCGTAGTTTATCACGATACTATTGTTGGCAATCAAGATCCATACATTTGGAATTGTAAATTCCTGCATTCCTATTGTCACATTACACAAATGTCTTCCATAGTAAATAATATCAATTTTTGGGTCAGTGGCGATACTTTTCCAAATTTTAATAACCTTTATTGTGATTTGGTATTTATTATAAAGGAAAAAACTTACTGGAAAAATGCTAATACTATAGATCGTACCGATGCTACTATTGATACTGATGAAGCATATCTGGATCACTATCGTTGGGCTTGGCAACATCCTTTTAAGCGTCGTCGCAGATTCACCCTTAAAGCTGATCCAGATAACAGCTTTCAGCCACAGAACGCTTTTCAAGAATTAATTGATATTCTTCCTTTTCTGCTCGAACAAGGACTGACCCTACCTGAAATTCGTCGAGGTATGAGAGCGGGCTTTAATTCTAAACCGTTTAGCCTTAATGCTTCTTTGGCAGCTAATCTTTACTCTTGGTTGGATCGAACCGCAGCTATTAAACTTGAGGGAGCTAAGTTACAAAAAATTCGTAAAAACAACCCGCATTTAGCAAGCCTATAAATTTATTGAAAATTTTAGTATAATTCCTTAATTAACAAAAATTATTTCTTATGTAAGAGTTACGAAATTTAGCCTTAGCCATATAAACAGCTTCCTTAACTTTCCATTGTTTTTGGGGCAGTAACTCTTTAACATTTTGTAACCCACATTCCGCAGTTCTGGCTTTAATGACTAAGGATTATCATACATTCAGTGTAGGAAAAATATCTGTG
>NZ_JAUBRJ010000018.1:77579-119327 GCF_036701805.1 Microcoleus sp. N3A4 | reverse complement strand
CCAACTGCCAACTGCCAACTGCCAACTGCCAAAAACCAACTGCCAAAAACCAAAAACCAACTGCCAACTGCCAACTGCCAACTGCCAAAAACCAACTGCCAAAAACCAAAAACCAACTGCCAACTGCCAACTGCCAACTGCCAAAAACCAAAAACCAACTGCCAACATCCAACTGCCAACATCCAACTGCCAACATCCAACTGCCAAAATTATGCCTCATTTTAACGTCAAAATGTTAACATTTTACGGTATTTCTCTCGCCTTGGTTGCGGTACTTTTTAAAGTAGTAACTGCTTACGGCGAAACAAATTTAAAGGCTCCTCCGGCAATTGCAGGAAGTTATCGCTTCGATGCGAAAGAGTTGCCAGAATGTCTGAAATCAGATACTTTGGTATTGACAATCGATCAATCTGGTGTTTATTTGAGCGGTAATTTGCGATCGGGCAGCAGCCAGAGCGATCGGGAAAAAACAGCCGAGGAGAAAGCTTCTCTAGTTGGCAAGTGGGAAACTGAAGGATTGAACTTGTCGGGTGCTGTTCCTAATTTAACGGGTTGCAGCGACTCCACAGCAACCGGTCAAAACAGTTCTGTTAAACTGCGCGGAATTGTGGACAAAGAAAGCCTGAAGGGTAAAATTAGTCTTACCGATGGGGCGGCGGCTAGTGATTTTACGGCTCAAAGAGAAGCGGCGGTGCAACCCCAGAAGCAGGAACATTGATCGATCGCAATCGGGAATAAGAAATCGGAAATGGATAATTCTTTGTCGCTTTCCGACTCTCCCCTTCTCCCTTAAGGAAGCAAGGAATCACAAAGCGGCGGCGGGGGTGGGGCAGTGGGCGATCGAACTCCCGCCCCCAGAGCTCGCCCGCGACGGTCGGTTGCTGCTAGATTGGAAAATATATCTAAAAGTGAATGATAAAAATAAAGTATCCCAGAGAAGTTCTTGGTTGAGAATTTGTCTTGCTCAAGACCCCCCGTGCCCGTATAGTTTGTTTGGAATGGATGTTGCCGTGATCTTAATGCCGTCAGAAACTTCGCTTACCCAGTCAAAACCCTTGATTTTAGACAGTTTGCCAGACTTGTCGCCGCCGAACGGTGGCGGGTGTCCCCGCCGGGCTAGATTGCAAATTGACTTGATGTTGCTGGCGATCGAAGCCTTGTATCTCGGAGGTGCTGAAGAAATGCTGGCAGTGTCAAAGGACCTGGAATTGGAATCGATTATCCAAAATCGGGTTGTCCTTTGGCTGATGCGTAATACTAACCCGCTGAGACGGTACGCCCAGCGCCGCTCCCTTACCATTGTGGAGGCAAAAGCGCTGGTGGCGATCGCCTGCAATATGGCGCGCAAGTTAACCGCGACAATTCGGCAGTTGCTGCTAGACTCGCAGCAGTTGCGATCGAGAAATATCCCCCTCAACCAGAACTTGCCGCTGGCCGAGTATTTAGAACGCTTTCGTGCTCACTTTCGATCGCGCATGAACCCCAAGCGATCGCTAGTTGTAGTTTACGATTCCGACGAAAAGCTCGACGAACTAGCTTTGAACTTGTTGAGCAAACTGCTATTTTGTACAGGCACAGCCGGAATGCAGCGCTTCTGGGTTAGCCTGTTTGATGGAGAAGTTGAATAACGATGACTATTAGGCGTCAGTACAGTCTGCCAAATTGCACCCTGGTTCTAGAAGGGTTGAGCGATGGATCGGCAGCCAGCCAGTTAGATATACGGCCGGTGCTTTCTATACTAATGAGCGCTGAATGCTATGTTACAGGTCTCGGCGAGCCCCTGACGGGGGGACGGGAGTTTTTTGAAAGCTTGGTGAGGGCCGTCAGCAGCTACGCTCAAGAATTTATGAGCGGAGTGCATTATCCCGATCGCTACGGCCCGAATGTGGGTATGGTGCAGTTGCACAGAATTGACGGGAATGTGCATCGGTTGACCGTTCTACCCGCCTCCACAGGCAGCCCAACCCAAATCGATCAAAAAACAGAACTGTCGGCAAAAGTAGATTTGACGACGGTACAGCTATTTGACTTGGTAGAGGCGATCGATCAGTTTTTTGCCGACACGCAGACGCTGCCGGAATTGTCGCTGCAATTAACCCCTATTTCCAGGCGTTATATCAAGTCTGCCGAACCTTTGGCGAAGCGGAGTTTGCCTGCTGTCGTGGGAGTGTCGAGTTTGGCTTTGGCTGCGATGGCGTTTTTCTTGGTGCCGATACCCGAAGTCCATCGCCCGAGAGATCCGGTGCCGCAGCCCAATCGATCGGGCCAGAATCTGGGAACGCCGAATCCGGGCGGATCGGGTTCGCCGAATCCCAATCCCGCGCCTGCGGCTGACGGTTTGGTGCCTGGGAATAAAACTCCGAAAGCTGAATCGACTTCGCCGACTCCGATCCCCGCGCCGCAGTCGGAGGCTTCACCGTCGGCCACACCGCAGTCGAATACTTCGCCCGAAACCACGCCCAGTCCTGTTGCTGAAGGTTTGGCAAGCCCAGAGGTGGCAGCCGTGCCGATTACCGATCCGGCGGAAATTGAGCTGTTGAAGGGCAAACTTTCCCAGCAAATTGACGGAGTTGTGAAGAATAAGCCTCCGGTTGATGCGGAGTTAGTTTATCGGGTGAGTGTGGCTAAAGACGGGGCGATTGTCGGTTACAAGTCGGAGAATTCTGCTGCTGTCGATCGATCGGAAACGCCGTTGTCGGAGTTGCTTTACAAACCGATTGGCAGCAGGCCGCCTGCGGAACCGCTGGCTGATTTCCGAGTAGTTTTTGCACCGGGCGGCACTGTTGCAGTCACTCCTTGGTAAAGTAGGGTGTGCAATGCACACCTGACCAATTAGTCTGCGGAGGCAGACTTCGCTTGTGTAGTTAGAGATTTGAATCGCCGAATCATATCAATTCCGGTTGAACTCAGACAAAATATAGTGGACCCGGCAGTGCCGTTTCCCTACCCCTATTCCTTGTAGGGAAACGGCACTGCCGTGTCCTGATTTCGGGTAATGTTAATTCCGATGCTACCGGATTTGATATCATCTACTCAAAGTCCTGTGGGTGCGATCGGCTCAATGTCTGGGTCAAATCCTCCGACTTGATTTGTGCGAATTATCCACAAAAATGCTCCCTGTTTTAAGAAAATTTTGGCGATTTCATCCTGGGTTCGCCTGGGCAGCATTGTGCGGTAACTAATAGCAGCTTTTATCAGGTTCGCTATACCCGCAAAAAAGCTCTTTTTCAGTTCAGAATCAATCCCCGCTAATCTCGAATTTTTGCGCCAATCTGGACGGACAATGCCGAGGGGCATTAATACTGTTTCTAAACTTTCTCCTAATGCTACTAGCTGATTAAATCGTTGAGTTTGTGCGTCGGTGGGATGTGTTTTCAGCCAGTCTTGAATCTGAGGATTTGACTCGACTTCGGAAGTAATTTTTTTGATTGTCGCGTAAATTGCCTGACTTGAATCTTGGACGCAAGAAGTTGCTGGCGTGACTAAAGTTGCCCCAGTGCCGTCTCCGCTGCGGTAGCGCGCCATCATGATATCTAGCTGTTCGTTTAATTCGGTTAAAGGCGACAAAATAATTCCTTCAAAATCGTAGTCGCAACACACGCAGTCTAATTTACAAATGATATCGCAAACCGGGCGATCGCCCAACCAGCCGCGCTGCAAGTCTCCCATGTAACTTTGCCATTTGCTGGAACCGGCGACAATTCCGTCGGGATTGTGGGCGTAAACTTGTTTGTATTCTATGTCAAAACGCAGTTCGCTGGTAAAGCGATCGCGCACAACTTTGGCTACCCCGAAAGCAAAATGTCCGGTGACAATTCCCAGCGGTGGCCGTTCGCCTTTTTTGCCGCCGATACCGCCGAAACTGTGAATAACTATGCCGATATCTCCTTCTTGCCAAGGAGAGATTGAATCGTTTTCTGTAGCATCATTTGGCGTTAACAATACTCTTTTTGCTTGTCCTTTTTGGGCTGGTGTATTTTCCCAATTTTGGCTGCTTAAATAAGCGAGAGATTTTTTCAGTCCGAAATGTGTTTCATCTGGAATTAATTGGGCAATTTTGCGGGGTTCGATTGCCTGCACTACAAATATATTGTCTTCGTCTCTTTCGCCGTAAATGTACCAGCCGTCTGGATTTAATGGCGATTGTTCGATCGAGTGATTGGTAGACCTCGCTACGCCATTTTTGTCTGGCTGTACTTGGGGAATCCGAATGATTTCGGCGGCGCCGTCAAATTGTTGAGATGTTTTGTTGAAATGGCGGACAATAAATTTGTCGCTGTTGGGTTCTGTTCGCTGTAGAATTGAGACTAAGGCGCACAAACGTCCGATAATTTGTACTGGTTCGCGCTCGATCGTGAGTTCGCGGCGATCGCTGCTGCTATAATTAATCGCAATCACCGGCCTGCGTAGCATCACTGTCACGCTGTCTTCGAGTCGGGTGCCTGCTAGAGTTTCTAAAGGGCCTACATTTCGCAACCCATTCAATCTATCTGGATGAATGTTGCCAGATTTTTTACTATTTTTAGCCTGTTTGGTGAAGTTGATATCTTGGGTTACTGCGTGGAGAAAAAACTGTACTTCGCGATTTGTACTCCATTTCAAAAATGCTGTTTTGCCAATAAAGTTTTGATATCTTTTTGGTGCATTTATTACTTCAAAAAACACTGTATCGTAGGGCTGGCGCTGTTCGTTTGAGGGCAAAATCAAGCGGCCGTGCCAAAGAGCGATCGGCTTGTATAAATGGGCAACTGCTGCTGAACTTTCGCAGATAATCTCCGGCTCAAACGCTTCTGAAATATCGCTGCCCGAGCCAAAAATAGCAGCCGTTAAATTGCCCTCACTTTCTACGAACAGCGGTTCTAAAAAAAGGTTTTGCGAGTCAGAAAGATTAGCGGTTGACTTGCCGGGATTTTTGGGGAACTGCGGTCGAGAAAAATGGCGTTTTTCCTCCAATTTCACCTGCAACCAATTGAGAAACAGCCGAATAAAAATAAAAGCTGTTAGGCAGGAAATAACAGCCAGAACAATCAGCGCCAGAATCAAAATGAATTGGTCTAAAGATTGACCGGAAAGTAAAATAATTGTGAGCCCGATCGCAGAAAATGCCATAATATCTAAAAACGAGTTTTAGGTTCGATCCAGTCTGTGCTGGCTTGACTGCCGAAAACTAGGGGTTTGTCCTCGCTGACAGCTACCGTTTGGCCTGTCATATCCACTGCACAAAGAGGCCAAGATCGATCGCCCAAATTGCCGGCGCGGAACAGAACTTGTCCCGGGCAAACTTGACTCCAACCC
Source organism: Microcoleus sp. N3A4 (assembly GCF_036701805.1). Classification (NCBI taxonomy): domain Bacteria; kingdom Bacillati; phylum Cyanobacteriota; class Cyanophyceae; order Oscillatoriales; family Microcoleaceae; genus Microcoleus; species Microcoleus sp. N3A4. The sequence continues at coordinate 114,032 of NZ_JAUBRJ010000018.1, read as the reverse complement.
AACAATACAGCATGAGTGTAAAGACTGCGAGCGGGAGCAACGGTATAAGTGTAATTATCATTTTTATCCCAGATGACAGCGTAGTCGGACATATCCGAAGAGTTAAAAAGCGCTTCAAATTCGCGGGCGAGAACGCGGGAATCGGCTTGATTCCAAGAAACAGGCACTAAAATCGCGATCGTCCCGGACATATCTGTGTCATCGCTAGCATACATTCCGCTTTCCGCCAGCGGCGAAGCAGCCGCCACTGTTTGCAGTTCCCCGGTTTTGAGATTTTCCACAAACATGACGCTGCTAACCCGACACCGGGAGAATTCCGGCTGCACTTGCAACTCAATTCGACTGTAAGCCGCGTATTGGCCGTTAGTTGAAACGAGGGAAGGGCTGCGATAGTAACGGAGGCCTGTACCGGCAGTGGAACTCACTTTAGCGTGAGTGGCACTAATCCATTCCCAAGGAACGGGATAAGCGCTATTTAAAGGGTCAGTCATCGGTTTTTTTTCCAAAAGTTTTACTGAATTATCCAACAGATTCACGCTGGCACGCAACGGATTAGAAACCCGGTTTCTGCCTCGATGCTTCGCCACCAAACCCCAGATTTATAGAAACCGGGTTTCTTTTTGAGATTTTAGATTGGAGGACAAATCTCAAATCTCAAATCTCAAATTTCAAATCGGATAGGTAAGATAGTATCGAAATTAATCTGGTATTTACACTGAGAGGGATGAAATATGACGCGATCTTTTAACCAAAAACCTTCAATCCCCCCCACTCGCGTCTCCAAGTCGCGGGGAAAAGGTTTGCTTGTACTGTCGCTGATTTTTCGGCTGCTGCTACTGGGAGTAGGCAGCGGTTTTGCTTGGGTTTTGGGGATGGCGATCGCTCAAATTTATCCGTCAGGCGGGACGGAGATGCCGCTGGCAGAGAGATTGCTGCGCGTAACTCAAAATTTGACCTCCAGCCCGAAACGCGCCCCAGCAACGCCAATTCCGGCGCTCCCGACACCAACCGCTACACCCAGTCCCCAGTCAAAAGTCAGTCCTGCCCAGAGAGAGAAATTGCAGTCGGATTTGAGACAGTTGCAGGGCGAGCTCAACGCGCTGATCGGGCGCACGGCGGCTTTGGAGAGTCAGTTGGGCAGCAGCCGCCCGACGGAAACTTTGGAAAAGCGTTTGCAGTTGATGTCGCGGGAATTGGCAGGGCCGGAAACGGCGGCAAGTCTTGCCCCTGCTTTACCGGCGATCGGCAGCAGCCCGAGTCTGAACCCTGAAACGGTGAATACTGCGCCACAGAATGCCAACAATCAGGTGTTTGGGGGGGATGGGCTGATGGTGACTCTGCCCAGCGATGTTTTGTTTGATACTGGCAGCATTTCTTTGCGCGCGGGAACAAGTGCGATTTTGGACAATTTGGTGGCGGAGTTGGGGAATCACGAGGGTGCAACTGTGCGGGTTGCGGGCCACACTGACGACGCGGGGGAAGCGGCGGACAATCGCAACGTGTCGTTTGCGCGGGCTCAGGCTGTGGTGCAGTATTTGTCTGGCGTGCTCGGTCAGAAGTATCATTGGGTGGCGATCGGCTATGGGGAAAGTCGCCCTTCGGTAGACAATAGTTCAGATATTAATCGGCAGCGCAACCGCCGCATTGAAGTGGCAATTAGTCCTTAGTTTTTAGTCTTTAGTCTTTAGTTTTTAGTCGGCGAATTTGTAGATCCTCTGTTGAATTGTCAAGGAGGTAGTTAGTGTCACGCCGAAGGTGTAACAGGCGGCAAATCAGAATTATTTTTAGCCCGATCTATTGCCTCTCGATGTTCGCCCCTCAGCTTTGGTTTTAAATACAAGTTTTCAATCAAAGCTGCCACTCCCGCAAACCAAGGCGGCACAATTACTGCCCCAATAATTCCCAATACTTGCACGCCTCCCAAGACAGACAGCAATTGATATAAAGGATGCACGCCAACCGATGAACCAACCAGCAAAGGATCGAGTACGTAAGTTTCCAAGTTCTGGATAAATAGAAATAACAGCAATACCCACAAAAGTACCCAGCCACCTTTAGCTAATGCTACGATTAATGCTGGTACTGCTCCCAACACTGGGCCGATGAAGGGTATCAAGTTGGTAACACCTGCGATCGCACCCAAGCCTAAAGCAAATTCCGGCATTCCCAAAACGCTCAAACCTGCGGTAATAAATATCCCTAAAATGCCCGAAACTAACACTCGCCCGCGAATGTAACTCCCCATTCTTTGACCGATTGGCGTGGCTTGTGCTGCTAATCTTTCATCCCAAGGTTTCGGGAAAAACTGCACCAAACTTTTGATTAATGTGTCGCTGTCGGCAACCATGTAACCTGAAATAAATAATGCTAAAACTAAACTGAAGAAACCGCCGAGAATGCCTCTCGTTAAACTGTACGATCGCAAAACCAGTTGTTGGCTCGATCGAATCAGCCAATTAGTCAGCGATTGAGTGTCCACTAACTGACCCACCAAGGTTGGGGCATTGTCGCTCAACCGGCTCAATACATTAGTTGCCACAGTTCTCAAACTTTCGACATAAACTGGTAACTGTCGCAGCAGTAACTCTATTTGTTCGATGACCGTGGGCCCGATTAACACTACCGTCCCGCTAAATCCGCCGATAAGAGTTAAATAAACCATAATCACCGCCAGCCAGCGGGGAACGCGCATGGTTTCGGCCCAATTAACGATCGGGACGATCGACGCGGCGAGCACGACTGATATCATCAGAATTACTAGCAGGCTCCGCAATTGCCACAGCAGCACTAGCAGCAAGGACGATGCTACAATTAGCAGCAAGTTAGGTAAAGAAATAGTTATCCGCTGTTCTGACATGATTATTCGGACAAAATTGAGTAATGATATTGTTGTCGATCGTGTCACTCTCTATTTTATGATAAACGATATGATATAAATAATATAATTAAGATTATGAATTCGCTATTAAAACCCGTTGAATGGATCGGCAGTTCCCGTGACGACTTGCGCGACTTTCCTGAAGATGTCCAGCAAATTATGGGTTTTGCTTTGTACCGCGCTCAACTGGGTAAAAAGCATCCTGATGCTAAACCGCTTAAAGGATTTAAAGGTGCTGGCGTTCTAGAAATTGTTGAGAATTTTGATGGAGACACTTACCGAGCGGTATACACCGTAAAAATTGAAGGAATAGTCTATGTTCTTCATGCTTTTCAAAAAAAATCAAAGCAGGGAATTGCTACCCCCAAGCAAGATATAGCTTTGATTTAATCTCGACTTAAGCGTGCCAAAGAACACTACAAAAAATATTTAGAACAGCAAGAATTGGAGGAACAAAATGACTGAAGAAATAAAAGTGCATTCCAGTAGTGGAAATGTTTTTGCTGATTTAGGGCTACCCAATCCAGAGGAATTACTGATTAAGGCAGAACTAGCTCATCAGATTAGTGAATTAATTTCGGAACGCCAACTAACCCAGAACCAAGCAGCAAAGCTATTAGGAATCGATCGACCTACACTCTCAGCATTGATGCGCGGTAAATTATTAGATTTCTCTACGGAACGCCTATTTCGTTTTCTCAACGCAATAGGCGTTCCGTAGAGATTCGGATTGCCCACTCGCCACCAAATGTTCAAGCTAAAACTCACATTGTCGTTGCATCATAAGTAAACAAACAAGTAAAAAAATAAAAGATTAATATGCAATCACCACCTTCAACCCAAGATTTGTCCGCCATTTCGTCTATTAAATCACCAACGCTGTTTTACGAATGGCAAAATTATCGCTGTGCTTATGATGTTTATCAACCAACTACTGCGACAGAAGATAGCATCCCTTTGTTATTAATTCATCCGATTGGAGTTGGCTTGTCAAGAGTCTTTTGGCATAGATTTTGCGAGAGTTGGTACAAAGCAGGGAACACTAATCAGATTTACAATCCCGACCTTTTGGGCTGTGGCGATTGCCAAATGCCGGCTGTGGCTTGCTATCCAGACGATTGGGCCGCACAGTTGCAGTATTTCTTGGAAACTGTGGTCAAAAAACCTGCGATCGTCCTCGTGCAAGGTGCTTTACTAGCTGTAGCCTTGGCTTTAGCAAAAAGGCAGCAGGAAAGCGGCTCAAATTTAATTCGCGGCTTAGTCCTCGCGGGGCCTCCCGCTTGGGCGGTGATGAACAAACATTCGACAGAAAGACAGCAAAGAATTGTCTGGAATTTGTTAGATTCTCCCTTGGGAAACGCTTTTTACCGCTACGCCAGACGCGCTGAGTTTTTGCGTTCTTTTTCCATCAAACAACTGTTTGGCGATGCGGCAAAAGTTGACAGCGAATGGTTGGATGCTTTGCAGGCTGGGGCGGCAAATCCTGACAGCCGTCACGCGGTTTTCTCGTTTTTAGCTGGGTTTTGGCGGCAGGATTACAGCGGTACGATTCAAAAGTTCGATCGGCCTGCACTCATTGTGATGGGAGAAAAAGCCTCCAGCATCAGTCAAGCTGGTAAGGAAGAGAAACCGGATGAAAGATTAGCGCAATATTTGGCCCATTTTCCCAATGCGGAAGGTTTATTAATGCCGGGGCGGAATGTTTTACCTTACGAATCAACCGCAGAATTTGTTATTGCTGTTGCGGATTTTGTGAATAAGTTAAATAAAAATTAAATCTATTTGTGGAGTTATTGTCTAATAACAACTGATATCGTTTCCGGTTGCATCGGTATTGTTCAAATACTCAACAGTTAACAGTCAACAGTCAACAGTCAACAGTCAGAACCAGTTGTCTCATGCTTCCGGCTCGTCCAAAGACTGGCGTAATGTTGCAATAACATCCTCGGCTGAGTGGTGTCGAAATTTGCCTGTACGGAAATCAGCTAAGGTTTGTTGGGCATCCGCAGCTATTTCCGCGCGGATACTCTCGCGGTGACGGTTTTGCAGGATTTTGATCGGCATTTCCTGCTGTTCGTATGACAATTGCAAAGCAGTTTCTAGCACTTGGTCGAGGGTATTCATAGAGCTAGGCTATTACCTCTAAGGTTGAACAACTTGCGAAGTTTAGTAAATTGTATCGCTTATTCCAAGACTAGGCTAAACTTCAAGAAAAATGTACTAAGCTCGGTCTTGTCATGAGCGATCGCAAAATCATTACGATCGAACCAGGTAAACGCGGTGGAAAGCCTTGCATCAGGCGAATGCGAATTACCGTGTATGATGTGTTGGGTTGGCTGGCTGCGGGAATGTCTCATACAGAGATTCTAGACGATTTCCCAGAGTTGACGGAGGAAGACATTAGAGCGTGTTTAGAATTCGGCGGTTGAAACCGCTTCTTGTCAAACAAAGTCTGCCTCCGCAGACTATGAATTTAGTTTCAACTCCGGTGCCAGATGGTTGTACCATCCTTTTGATCGATTAGAGTAATGCCTTTATCCTTAAGTTCATTGCGAATGCGATCGCCCTCAGCGAAATTCTTAGCTTTCCGGGCATCTTTCCGCTGCTGAATCATCACCTCAATCTCCTCATCAGTTAATCCCCCCCTAATGATTTCGACTTTACTAATACTGAAAGATACGGAAGCGCCGATATTGATAGTCGCACTTCCCGGGACGAGATTGGGTTTTCTAAATCCTAAAACTTCGGCTAACTTAACAAGATTCTGCCACTTTTGTTGCAACACTTCCGAAGATATTTCCGTTTTTCCCCCATGTACAATTATATTCCTTTCGCGCTGCAAGTCCTTCGCCAATTCAAACATAACAGCTAAAGCATTAGGAGTATTGAAATCATCATCCATCGCTGCTCTAAATTGCTGTACAGCCTCACTCTCCACTATGGGCAATTTCAGAATTTTATCTGAATCCCAGCCCAATTGGGAACCGTGCAAATCACCAAAAAGTAGGCTTTCTCGAAGAGTCTGCCAGCCATTTTTTGCAGAGGCGATCGCCTCTTCGGTAAAATCAATTTGACTGCGGTACTGCGCCATCAACACAAACAGCCTCACCGCCATCGGTTCCACCGCTTTTGACTTCTCGCTTTCTTCCAAATCTCTACCGCCAGACCAATTGCCCTCCAACAAATCGCGAATTGTAATAAAATTGTGCAAAGACTTAGACATCTTTGTGCCGTTGACAGTCACAAAAGCATTGTGCATCCAATAATTAGCAAGTGACTTGCCAGTCGCGGCTTCAGATTGAGCAATTTCATTCTCGTGGTGGGGAAAAGTTAAATCGGAACCGCCGCAGTGAATGTCAATAGTTTCGCCCAAGCAATCGCGCACCATCGCCGAACATTCAATGTGCCATCCGGGGCGGCCTTTTCCCCAAGACGACTCCCAAAAAGGTTCGCCCGGTTTAGCGCTTTTCCACAGGGCAAAATCAGACGAATCTCGCTTTTTTTGAGCCTCTATTTCTTCTGTTTCCAATCGACCGCTAGCCCCAGCCTGCATTTCTTCCAACTTGCGACCTGAAAGTTTTCCGTAGTCGGCAAACTGCCTAACGTTGTAGTAAACGTCGCCGCCAGACCCATAGGCATAACCTTTATTTTCTAACTCGTGAATCAGCCGTTGAATGCCGTCCATTGTGTGCGTTGCGCGGGGATATTCATCGGCCCTGAGAATATTCAGCTTGTCCATATCTGCAAAATATTCGTCGATGAAACGTTCCGCTACAGCTTCCATTGTTGAATTCGTTTCTCGCGCGCGGTTGAGAATTTTGTCGTCAATATCTGTAAAATTCTGCACGTAGCGGACATCGTATCCGCGCCACATCAGATAGCGACGCACCATGTCCCACACAATGTAAGCGCGGGCGTGGCCGACGTGGCAGTAATCGTATACCGTAACGCCGCAGCAGTACATCCGCACCTTTCCTGGTTCGATGGGTTCAAAAGGTGATTCGCGGCGAGTCAAGCTGTTGTAAAGCGTTAGGGGCATGGGATTTGAGATTTGGGATTGATGTACTGCTCTAATTTATTATATTGCTGTTGGCGAATCTTTCGCTGTCGCTACCAATTTGCTACCCCCTGTATCACTCGGCGGTTGAAACCGCAACTACACAAACAAAGTCTGCCTCCGCAGACTAAGAGATAAATGGGTTATCAAACCTGCATTTAGTATTACTACCAAACATCTGTTAAATCTAAGACAAATTCCGGTAACACATCTTTCCCTGACAAAGTGCTGGGATTATCTAATATTTCCACATCCTGACTTTGCCTGTATATCTCGACTTTCTTATTTTTGCGATCGATTAACCACCCCAAACTTGCTCCATTTGCCATGTATTCCCGCATTTTTTCCCGCAATGGTTCCATGTTGTCAGACTTAGAGCGCAATTCTACAACGAAATCTGGACAAAGGGGAGCGAAGCCTTCTTGTTGTTTGGGTGTGAGAGTTTGCCACCGTTCTAATTTAACCCAGGAGGCATCAGGGGAGCGATCGGCACCGTTGAGCAGTTGAAAACCGCTAGAAGAGTCAAATGCTATTCCCAGCTTGGTTTGGCGATTCCACAGCCTGAGTTGTCCTGAAATATCTAGGTTTCGATTGCCTGTTTCGCTTCCAGTGGGCGGCATCACGATTAATTCTCCTGTAGCACTTCTCTCTAGCCTTAAGTCACGGTTGACGGCAGCAATTTGCTGGAACTGTTCGTGAGTTACTTTGAAGGTTTGGGGAATGGTAATGGTGTTGTTGAGCATACTGTGCGGCCTCGCGATGGCTATTACCTATTCTATCGTGTCACACTCTTTTTTACTCTAAAAATTATGGTAGTCCTGCATAGTCAGGATAATTAAGGGTTTTATTTAATAGATAAATTGGCGTTATAGTTATGAATAAAATACCAAAGAGCTGCCGATATGATTGGAGAGTTTTTTAGAAAATGAAAGAGTTTTTCTTACCAATTGAGATATTCTTTGTCTCATGGTATTATTAAATCTTTTTATAGCAATCCTAAATGATTTGCTTGCATTATACGCGAGCTTTCTGGCTCGCACTGCAAGGATTCTGGTCTCGCTCGAGAGAGGCGGCTGATGCGAGGATTGCTATATATAGTTTGTCTGACCAATATCCTTTCCTACAGCTCTATGTCTTTTAGGAAAAACTATTCCATAAGAAAGGACAAAAGTCTGTATAACTTACAGCACATTGACGATATACTGCCCGCACGTGAATCCCAAAGTCCTTGAGCGCCAGCTTCATCTCTTTTACCAATATATACTCCTACAATCTATGAGAATCAACACATCAACTGCTAACCAAATCTACTGCTTTTTACCATTATTCCCTACAAATGAATGACCGCATTTCATCACATTTAATTGTTAGCTGATCCTTTTTTTTGACTTTACTTCTACTTGGATCTTGACGGCTCCCAACTTTTTGTTAACATAGTATTGTAGCCACCTTTCTGAAACCCCCGTCGCCCGCTTTTATTCCAGCCAGAGATATCTTTTCTAATAAAGGTTTATCTATCAACTTTCTTGTTTCTTCTTCCAGCGGTTGATGTCTGGGAGCCATCACAAATTGTCTGGCACAATCTCGACACTTAAAACTTTGTTTACCATTGTGAGTGTGACCATTTTTTACAATATATTGAGAATCACATCGAGGACATTTCATAAGCGAAAATTTAAGGCAGATTGAATAAGTAAATTATAACAGATATTCCTGACTGTGCAGGACTACCGTCTTCCAGTTTGTCATATTCCCAAAGAAAAATATATCTATTCTAAAGCGATCGCTAATTTTTAAATCGATCGCTTATGCTGGAACGATCGCCTCTTGAAGATGGATAATATTTCCCTCGGAATTTAAGATATAAAACCATTCCCTCGGAATGATAGTTTGATTCAGTATTCTGAGATGATGGCTCAACTCTTCAATAGAGAATGTTTCTACATAAGTGACAGTTTTTGTATCGCAGGGTTTGAGGATATCGTTTTCTCCAATGTAGCGACCCTCACCAACATAGCCTAAACTTGACAAAAGTTATTCTACTTCTGGTTCGATGATGGGCATACTTAAGTCGTCATCTGGGTAATCGACAAAAACAGCAATTTTACCTGTTGCCGGAACTTCTAGTTCTGGAGAAGTCCAACCCTGTTTATAGTCCCAAACAATTGTACCTTTAGTCTTCATCTTCGCCTCCTGGGAAAATACACTGCCAAATGTTCTTCTGAAAGTGTTGAACGGCGAGTAACTTCCGTCCTTTTGCTTCTTCTAAGCAACGTTCAACTGCTTTTTTTCTTGTTCCTGCTACAACGGATTCGGTTTGAGGGTTCCCCATACGCTGGATTTAATCTTCAGGATCTTCGATATAGCCCAGTGGGTTAGTTGTCATTGTCCGAACCTTCCTGCTGCTGTTGGCGGGAGTCAAGTGCTCGATCGATCAGCTTGGCGACTATCCAAGAAACCGATCGCTCTTCTGAGGCTGCCCACGTCTCTAAAGCGACTTTCTTTTCTTTGGGGATGTATACCGCTATCAACTCCCGCTTGCGTTTTCCACCCACGAGTTCTTTTTCTTTTAATTTTATAGACATTGTATCTTCTATCTTTGATTTAACTATGCTACTATATAGTATAGTAGCATATAGTATGGTCGCGACCACAAAAATTTAATCCCTTTGGGACAGGAAGTGATGGAGAGGGAAACATCGGGATAATAGTTGGCTGGAAGTGCGATCGTATTTATAAAGATATAGATATTGCATACCGATCGCCCCCACCCTCCAAACCTATCAAAAAGCCCCCTCCTACTCAAATGTCACCAAACCTTAACATCCGTCTCAACACCGATCCCTCAAGCCTCCAATATGTCAATATTCCCTGACAATTTGATCCCCGAATGCCTGAAAATGCGTATAAGTACCCATAATTCAGGGCAAAGACCCCTTGACCCGATCGCAAGTTGTCTGCAACATTGAGTCATGACAAAGCGATCCCAAAGAAATGCTTCGATTAAGCAACTCTGGGAGTCGAATAGCGCGTGTGCTGCCAGCACAGCGTTGCTAGCAGCACCGATCGCACTCACAAAATCGATCTTGTCAATCAAGAATCGACAGATAAAGTTTTATTTAGATCGGACGGTGCGCGCAGAAGCCAAGAAGTCACAGCCCCCGATCGGATTGGGGACAAGACAAGCTAAAAACAAGCAAGGCTTCAAAGGTTGGAGAGATGCGGAAGCTCAAGCATATTTGCACTTACAAAGAGTTTCTAACTCAAAAAATCAACACATTTGTGTTGAAACGAAAAATCTAACCCGCCATCCCAAATAAGTGGAGAACAAACTCATGGCAAAAGAACGCCCACCATTAGAAGAGATGACTTTGCGACAACTCCGCAGAGTTGCTAGCGAATGTGGAGTCTCTCGCTACAGCCGGATGCGGAAATCGCAACTCCTGGCATCAATTCAAGAAATTCAGCGCACCAAATTTTCCTACAGCCCATCTCGCAAACTAGAGGCACAAGAAGCAGTGGAAGCAGCAAAGTTTGAACTCGGTCAAGAAGATAGAACAGGCGGTTCTTTGTCGTCTGTAGATGAAGGTTTAGCAGATTTGCCCAACGGCTACGGCGAAAGCCGGGTTGTGTTAATGCCCCGCGACCCAGAATGGGCCTACACTTACTGGGATATTCCCAACGATCGCAAACAAGAATTGCGCCGCCAAGGAGGACAGCAACTCGCCCTGCGGATCTACGACGTTACAGATGTTAATCTCGACACGCAAAGCCCGCACAGCATTCAAGAATATCCCTGCGACGAACTGGCGCGGGAATGGTACGTGCCAATCCCCGTGAGCGATCGGGACTACGCGATCGACATCGGCTACCGCTGTGCAGACGGCCGCTGGCTGGTATTAGCTCGATCGGCCGAAGTCCGCGTTCCTCCCGTCTATCCCAGCGACTGGATTGAAGATCAATTCATCACCCTCGACTGGGAAGAAGACTTGCAAGGCAAAACCTTCGCCGAACTGGTTCCTCCCGCCAAGAAAATGGCACAAGCAGCCAATGGCTTCGGTTTCAGCACCGGCAACGCCATCTACGAACAAATCTTCGGCATGGCAGAATCTGCCGAAGCCATGCGCGTAGCTGGTTCTATCTTCGGTTCCATGCAGCACGTCGCCGGTTCCGTCCAGCAAGTAGGCATCCACGAACAAGCTTTGAGTTCCTACGTGTTCCCCTCCGGCGTCGGAATGTGGGCTGTTCCCACCATGTCCGGCCTCACCGCGTCGGGTGTCGGTATGTCCGGCCTCACCATGTCGGGTGTCGGTATGTCCGGCCTCACCATGTCGGGTGTCGGTATGTCCGGCCTCACCATGTCCGGTTTCGGTATGTCCGGTGTCGGTATGTCGGGAGTTGGCTTCGCCGCCCCGATGCGCCCCCGCCAGTTCTGGTTAGTTGCTGATGCCGAACTGATCGTTTACGGCGCCACTGAACCCGACGCTACCGTCTACGTAGGCGGACAGCCGATTAAACTCAATGCTGACGGCACTTTCCGCTTCCAGATGTCTTTCCAAGACGGCTTAATCGACTATCCGATTTTTGCAGTAGCAGCCGACGGCGAACAAAACCGCGCTATCCACATGAAATTCAACCGCGAAACCCCAGAACGGCACACCAATACCAAGGAAGATGCTGTTGTGGAATGGTTGGGCTGATCGCTCGCGGTCGATCGCAATCCGGGCGATAATGCAGGTTTGTGCCAATTTTTTAACCATCACAAGGCATAGCCTGAGCCGATCGTGATTTGTTAGGGTTAATCCCAGACAACAACCCATAACACCCCCTATACACCGTTCTCCTGTTTTGAGGAGCGGTGTTTTTTGTATTTAGGACTTACTCAGAAACCGGGTTTTTATAGCAGAATAGATCGCCAATCGGGCGATCGGCAAAAGTTATACCAATTCTCAAAAGTAGGGATAAATATAGATTGTATGCGAGTAGGGACACGGCAATGCCGTGTCCCTACTTTGTTTCATCTGAGATATTGCACAATTCTCAATTACTTGTTGAGAAACAGGCTTTTCGGCCTGTGAAGCGAGAGATCAATTTCATTGTGGAACAGGCCGAAAAGCCTATTCTTGACAATGGTGCAAGATGCGAGTTTCATCCGATTGACAACTGCTATATTAGACAATTATCTCAATATCTATCTGTAGATAGATGTCTACTTAACTCGCTATCGAGCTTGTTCAATCAAAATTTGGACTTTTCACTCCACCATTATTAAGTAAGCTAAAGTTTACTTAAATTTTTATTGCACAAACTCGCTAAATCCAGCGAAACAAAAGAAAGCGAGTTATGAGAGAAACAAGGCGATCGCACCGCCACTTCTCAAAAACAAACCAATGCAAAAAATAAATTCCCCGCCGCAACGAAGGCAGAAGCCTCGTCTTTTAGCCTTATTCGCTGCCACATTAGCCGCCGTCTTGCTTTTATTTATTCTGCTTATTCTGCCGGCACTGACTCAACAGCCAGTCGTGCTCACCATGTTAATGCAAGGTCAAGACATTGTTAACTGGAGACCCTTTGTCAAAGAATTTGAACAGAAAAACCCCAACATTCGCATCAACCTCATAGAAGGGCCTTTTGACAGCAACCTCATAGAAAATCTTTACACATCTGCCTTTCTTTTAGGCGAATCGCCCTACGACATCATCAACATGGATATTGTCTGGGTTCCCAAATTTGCAGCCGCAGGTTGGGTAAGGGATTTGACAGACAAAATTCCCCCCAAACAACTATCAAAATTCATCCAAGGTAACGTCGAAGGCGGCCGATATCGAGGCAAACTTTACCGAATTCCCCACGCTTCCGATGCCGGAATGCTTTATTACCGCAAAGACATTTTAGAACAAGCGAAAATTCCAGCGCCGAAAACCTTTGAAGAGATGGTAAAAATCTCTCAAAACTTGCAGAAACAGGGAAAAGCAACTTGGGGTTATCTGTGGCAAGGCAAACAATACGAGGGAGTATCTGCGATGTTTGTCGAAGTGCTCTCCGGTTTCGGCGGCTTCTGGGCTAACCCTGAAACTTTTGAAGTTGGGTTAGATAAACCGGAGGCAATTAAAGCAGTGGAATTTCTCAAAAATACGATCGCCTCCGGCATTTCTCCTCCGGGTGTCACCACCTACGCCGAAGAAGAAACCAGGCTGTTGTTTCAAAACGGCAAAGCGCTTTTTTTGCGAAACTGGCCGTATGTTTGGAAGCTGGCAAATGCCGAAGGATCGAATGTTAGAGGCAAAATTGCGATCGAGCCAATGCTCAGCAGTACCGGTAAAACAGGCGGTTCCTGCTTGGGCGGCTGGGGCTGGGGAATTGCCAAAACCTCAAAACATCCAGAACAAGCGTGGAAAGCAATTCAGTATCTTACCAGCGAGGAAACCCAGCGCAAATTTATTTTAGAAACCGGTTTAGTTCCCAGTTACAAATCCCTATTTACCAACAAACAAATAGTCGCCAAATATCCCCACTACCCGCAACTGCTAAAAGTAGTGGAACGGCCAGCTTTGCGCCCGCCCATAGCACAATACGCTCAAGCTTCTGATATTTTGCAGCGCTATTTGAGTTCAGCTTTTACCGGGAGAATGAGTGCAGAACAAGCAATGAAAGCAGCAGCTAGCGAAACTCGCAATTTATTAGGGAGTTTGAAACAAGCCAAAGTTTCTTAAACAGTTGACAGTTGACAGTTGACAGTTGACAGTTGACAGCGAGGTTTTGCGGATGGGAATTTACACCCGGCCCTCTAGATACCGTAGGGTGCGTCGCCCTCGACAATCTACAAACAAACTCGAAAATCTGGCAGCGACGCACCATACAAGATACCGTAGGGTGCGTCGCCCTCGACAATCTACAAACAAACTCGAAAATCTGGCAGCGACGCACCATACAAGATACCGTAGGGTGCGTCGCCCTCGACAATCTACAAACAAACTCGAAAATCTGGCAGCGACGCACCATACAAGGTGAAAAATATGCAATTAGACAAGATGCGACAGCGCGAACAAAAAACCGGATGGATATTAGTAGCACCAGCTTTGATAATTCTGCTGCTAGTATTTGCTTACCCAATATTGCGCGCTTTTTGGCTGAGTTTATTCACCCAAAACCTCGGTACTGAATTAAAACTAATTTTTTCCGGTTTTGCTAACTACAGTCGAATGTTAGGCGACGGGCGTTTCTGGCAGACTTTAGGCAACACGACAGTATTTACGATCGCCTCTGTTGTGCTGGAATTAATTCTCGGCATGGGCATTGCCTTAGTTTTAAATCAATCCTTCACAGGGCGCGGCATTGTCCGCACAATCTCCCTGCTACCTTGGGCGTTACCGACTGCATTAATGGGTGTAGCTTGGGCGTGGATTTTTAACGACCAATACGGCGTAATAAACGACATTTTGATCCGCTTGGGATTGATTCAAAATAGCATTAGCTGGCTGGGAGATCCGACTTTGGCAATGATGGCAGTGATTGCAGCAGATGTGTGGAAAAGTACGCCGTTTGTCAGCTTGCTTTTGCTAGCAGGATTGCAGTCGATTCCTGCTGATTTGTACGAAGCCCACGCGATTGACGGCGCGAGTAGCTGGCAGAGTTTCCGTCAAGTTACCGTACCGCTGCTGATGCCCCAAATTGCGATCGCTTTGCTGTTTCGATTTACTCAAGCTTTCGGCATTTTTGACTTGATTCAGGTGATGACGGGAGGGGGGCCGGCAGGGGCAACAGAGACGGTTTCTATCTACATTTACAGCACGGTAATGAGGTATTTAGACTTTGGGTACGGAGCGGCTTTGGTGGTGTGTACTTTTTTGATGTTAGTGGCAGCAGTTGCGATCGCCGCTTACCTGTTATCGAGAGCCCGCGTCAATTGATTTTAGATTTTAGATTTTAGATTTTAGATTTGAGGATTGTAGATTGTAGATTTTAGATTGCTGAACGGTTTGAATTTTTCCTTTCATTGGTATAAATTATGTCGATCGCCCGCGAACAACCAACAAAAAAAACCTTTGACATCCGGCAATTAATCTTGCCAATCTCCGCGATATTAATCGTCGGATATTTCCTCGCACCTATTATCTGGCAGGTGCTAACTTCTTTCAAAGTAAATGCGGATATTTCGGCAATTCCCAACGTCTACATTCCCAAACGAATTACTTTCGAGCATTACCTGTCCTTGTTCCAGCGCCGTCCGTTTGCACTTTACATTTTAAATAGCGCTTTTGTTTCCATTAGTTCGACATTGCTGTGTTTGGCTGTAGGCGCTCCCGCAGCTTACGCTTTGACCAGGTTGCGGCTGTGGGGCGAGAGAATCATCCTGGCAACTGTGACGATTGTTACCCTATTTCCGGCGGTGCTGCTATTTTTAGGACTGCTGGAAATTGTCAAAGCTTTGAACTTAGGCAATAATTATTTAGCCTTAATTATTCCTTACACCGCGATCAATCTGCCCCTGACAATTTTGGTAATGCGGAGTTTCTTTCAACAGTTGCCAAAAGATTTGGAAGATGCCGCTAAAGTTGACGGATACAACACTTTCCAAATGCTGTGGCAAATCGTGCTACCGATGACATTTCCCGCGTTAGTCACAACTGGAATTTTGACATTTATTTCAGCTTGGAACGAGTTTATTTTTGCACTGACATTTATGACTCGCGAATCTCTGAAAACTATTCCCGTCGCCACGGCTCAACTCAGCGGCACGTCTGTCTTTGAAATTCCTTACGGGCCGATCGCCGCAGCTACCGTTTTAGGAACTTTGCCCTTAGTTTTCCTGGTTTTGGTGTTCCAGCGGCGCATCGTTCAAGGTTTAACAGCCGGGGCTGTAAAAGGATAGTTATACGACTACAGTGCGAGCTTCTAGCTCGCGAGCGCTCGGATCGCGAGCTAGAAGCTCGCACTGCACAATAATTATCAATAATTATCAGCGATTACCCGGACATGATATTCCCAATTACCCATTAAAAATCATGGCAAAATTGCAACTAAAAAACCTCAATAAAACCTACAGCCCTAAAGTAGTTCCCGTAAAAGACATTAGTTTGGATGTCAGCGAAGGGGAATTTCTGACTTTGCTGGGGCCGTCGGGGTGCGGCAAATCTACGACACTGCGGTTAATTGCAGGGTTGGAACAGCCGACTAGGGGCGAGATTATAATTGGCGATCGCAATGTCACCGATCTCAGACCGGGCGATCGCGATATTGCAATGGTTTTTCAAAGTTACGCGCTGTATCCGCACATGACAGTATACGAGAATATGGCATCGAGCCTCAAACTTCGCAAAATCTCCTCCGGCGAAATCAACAGATTAGTGACGGAAGTTGCAACATCCCTCGGATTGACAGAATTAGTCGATCGCAAACCAGGAAAACTATCAGGCGGACAGCGGCAGCGAGTCGCCCTCGGCCGCGCATTAGTGCGCCAACCGGAAGTATTTTTGCTCGACGAACCTTTGAGCAATCTCGACGCATTATTGCGGGAAAAAGTTAGGGCCGAACTCAAACAATTATTTGCATCACAAAAAGCTCCTGTAGTGTACGTAACTCACGACCAAACCGAAGCAATGACGCTTTCTACAAAAGTCGCAGTTCTCAACAGCGGCAGCGTGCAGCAGCTAGATCCGCCGCACTTAATTTATACCCGTCCTGCCAATCAATTTGTAGCCGGTTTTGTGGGCAGCCCGCAAATGAATTTGCTAGTGCTTAAATGCCAGGGCAATTTTGCGATGTTAGGTGATTTTAGAATTCTACTGCCAAATATGCCGACTCTGCCGCCAGAAATTGTGTTAGGAATTCGCCCGGAACACGTCGGTTTTGCAGATGCAGAGGCCGGCAAGATAGCGGCCCCAGAGGCAATTAAAGGTGAGGTTTATTTAGTGGAAAACTTGGGAATGCAAAATTTAGTTAGCGTCCGAGTTAAAGGTGTGGAGCCACTAACGGTACGGGCTTTGCTGCCCAATGACCGCCACTGGAATTCCGAAATTGTAGAGCTGGTTTTTGGGCCTCAGTTGCTGCACTGGTTTGATGTGAAAACTGGCGATCGCTTGCAATAAGAATTTGCCCTGAATAGCATGATTGATTAAAAATTGTCTAACCATGTGTATAAAAATATGTTTTTTACTTCTAATTAAGTTATGACTTTAGTTAGAGGTCTAACTATTTTGCTGCTGTTAACGTGATATTCATGTGTGAAAAAGCTAATTGGCTCACACATAGGTGGCGTATTTACCATAATTTATCGCTAACCTATAACTCTATTTATGTGGTTAATGGCAAGGTGAAGCTAAGTTGGCTTTCTCTGGCGTTAGCTGCTCAGTTTGGAGCGAGTCAATTAGATGAAAAAATGTTGAACTTTATCACCAATCAACTTAGGGAGTATTACCGAGATGAATTTGATTTCTACTGCGATCGCTCGCATCAGTTCCCTGCTTAAGGGCTTTCAAGTGAAGAGTTTTTTGAGTGTTGTCCTAGTCGGTTTTATGCTGCTGACGGCAAATGTTGATTCGGGACACAGTAACAAGGCTTTCGGCACTCCAGGAGGATCAAAAGCGGATCTAAACAATCCTGAAAGACCCCAAACAACCCGGGAATGGAGGCAAGAAGCTCGCGAAACGTCAGACTCTCCGGGCGAACGAGCTCAGAAGATTGGACAAGAAGCAGGAGCAGCCGTGAAAGAATTCGGGGAGATGTACCAAGACACGGCTAAGAGAAGTATCCGCGAATTAAAGGATAAGTAGGGCAGACGCAAGCAATTAGGCGAGCATAAATAAACTAGGACTGACATTCAAAAACCCGGTTTCTCTTGTGAAACTGGGTTTTTGAGTGGGCAGCGTTTTATGTTAAATTATATCAAATTTGGGTGACAAACCCCGTTTATACAGGATATTCCAGGTTCATGAAGTACACTATAAAGCTATATTGTGCGGTACGTGTTATGTAGGGTGCGTCGCTGCGGAGCAGGTTCAATGGAACTTGCAGATTGACCCGTGGCGACGCACCTTACTTACGACTCTTATTGTGTGTACCGCATATACATGGAATATGCTGTAAGACTCGGCGGTTGAAACCGCTCAAGACTCAAACGAAGTCCGATGAATAAACATCTTAACAGTCTTTGCCTGACAGGTATGCTATTCGTTCTGCCTGTTTGTCCGGCGACAATTGCCCGCGCTCAACTTCCCCAAAGTGCAGATACTAACGTCAACCAAACAAATCTCCTCAAAGATGAACTGTATTTTGGCTTAACTAAACCGGGAGGCGAGACAGTTTCTGAATCAGAATGGCAGGAGTTTGTCAAGGCAGTTATTACCCCTCGTTTTCGGGAAGGGCTAACGGTATTAGACGGATCGGGGCAGTTTCTCAACAGCTCTGGAATGTTGATTCGAGAAAACTCTAAAATAGTTATTTTGATTTATGACAGTAGCCCGGACAAAAATCGAGCTATTAATGAAATTATCGAAACTTACAAGCGCACTTTCCAGCAGGAGTCAGTGTTGCGGGCAACCAGCGAAGTTAAGGTTTCTTTCTGATGCGGTCATCCAATCAGCATATTTATGATATTATTCGTGGTAATCAAGGTCATACCCTCAAAGATAAGTAGGGTGCGGGTGCAATAAAAATTATAATTTGTGGGTATCGTTTGTGGGTATCGATCGCACACAGCAACAAGTCGCTAGAAAAACCAGCCCCGGAGAAAACAAAAACATGACGAACGACAGCAACCAAAAAGCTGAACCGCCGAAAAGCGATAATTCAAAAAATTTGTCCGGCATGGCGAAAGCTTTTATTGTGAGCGTGGCTTGGTCTTACGCAGAGGCATTGCAGCGAACGAAACGCTCGCAAAATCAACAGGAACCGAAGCCGGAATCTTTACCAGAATCTCAAACAGAATCTCAGACAGAAAAAGTCGATCGCACTTTTGAAAGCAATTAATCACAGAGGCTGTTTTGCGTTGAGAATAATCAACGCAAAACAGTCTCAGCGATTGCTTTCCGAAAAAAAGCGATTGCTGAGGCTACAGCAGACAACGCCACAAAATCGGTAGCGAGCAGATTTGGGGCGATCGACTTTTTCGGCAGATCCCCCAAATTAAAGCGGTTGGTATTCAATTTGACTAAATGTATTTCCGTGTCCAAAAGAGATTAAAACTAAACAATTTACGTTTTTACCGCTACAGTATACAAAACAAATAACTAATTTTGACATCGGTCTCATGTCTAATTCAAAAATGATTGGCAAAGCGATCGCAGGTGGCATTTGCTTCGGCATCCTCGCCAGCTTCAACGCCTCACAGGGCCCCGCATCCGCAGCAGCACCAACAATTGCCCAAGAAACAGCAGCCCCGGCCGCCAGCAACATCGACCAGCAACTCCTAGGTCAATGGCAAGGCACAGTCCCCTCCGGTCAGTCTTTCACCTTCGTCTTTGCCCCAGAAGGCAAATTGTTTCTCATGGCTAAAGGCCCCGACGGAGCCGCCCGCGCCAAAGAAATGAGGTACAAAGTTAATCTCGGTGAAAAACCGATGCACCTTGATGTCGGCCTCAGCAGCACAGAAACAGTTCAGACTGTTTTTGAATTGACTCCCGAAGGTCAAATGCGGCTTCAGTTGCAAGGCACCCAACCCGGACAGGCGAGACCTGATTCCTTAAACGAGCAGGCAACGGTGTTTAAAAAGGTCTCCGAGGCCACTGCACTGCCTCCTGACACTCAAGTCATCGGTTTTTGAGGAAAATTCTATCATGGACGGTTGCATCGGAATAATATATTTGTGATGATATAGCGCGCTCGCGTCGTCCATAGCGAACGATCTATGTCGCGAGCGAGACGCTCGCACTACATAATTCCGATGCTGCCGGATTTGATATTACTCGCAGGCAGAAGGCACTCCAGTAGTTCTGAGTTTTGAGTTTAAAGTTAAAGAATTTAAACTTTAAAATTCAAAACCCCGAAGCGTTGCGAGGAACGAAGCAATCTTAAAACTTTCCTCGTGCCTTCTGCCTTTAACAGGCCCTGCTACAATCCACTTAATCTCCCTTTAATTTTTGCCATAGACTTCCATGAGTGAAACCGTCCTAGAAGTTCGCAACCTGCGGGTTGAATTTCAATCTGCGGACGCAGGCGATGCGTCTGCAACAGTCAAAGCTGTTGACGGCATTTCGTTTGAGGTCAAGCGAGGGCAAACTCTGGGAATCGTGGGAGAGTCGGGGTCGGGAAAATCGGTAACATCCCTGGCTGTTATGGGTTTGCTGTCGAGTTCGTCAACGAAAATCGAGGGCGAAATTTGGTTTTCTCCGACAAAAGACGGCGCTAGCAATGGGCCTGTGAATCTGCTGAAAATGCCGGACAGGGAAAAACAAACATACCGGGGCAGCCAGATTGCGACGATTTTTCAAGAGCCGATGAGTTCGCTCAATCCCGTTTATACGATCGGATTTCAACTCACAGAAGCCATTTGTTTGCACCAAAAGGTGTCGCAGACAGAAGCGCGGCGCAAAGCTGCTTCTCTGCTGCAAGAGGTGAAGCTGCTACCGGGCGACGACGAGCTCAGGCAGCGGTGTTTGGCTTTGCAGCAAGAAGCTGTTCGGGAGGACGATCGCGATTTGATGGAGCTCGTCAACGGTCAAAAACAAGCTATGCTCGATCGCTACCCCCACGAACTCTCCGGCGGTCAAATCCAGCGCGTGATGATTGCAATGGCCATTTCTTGCAATCCAACTTTATTAATTGCTGACGAACCGACCACGGCTTTGGACGTAACCGTGCAGGCAACAATCTTAGCTTTGCTGCGCGAGTTGCGGGACTCTAGAGGCATGGCAATGATTTTTATTACCCACGATTTGGGCGTCATTGCTGAAATTGGCGATACGGTGGCGGTGATGTACCGAGGCAAGATTGTTGAGTGCGGTGCGATCGAACAAATTTTCAGCAATCCCCAACATCCTTACACAAAAGGTCTGTTAGCTTGCCGCCCAACTCTCGATCGGCAACTGCGCCGCTTGCCGACAGTTTCCGATTTTATGGATGTCACCACAAATGCTAGCGGCGAATTAGTAATTGTCGAGAAAAATGCCGATATTGACGGCGACAGCAGCGGGGGAAATCCCGCTTTTGCAAATGGAAAACCGCCTCGGCTGCCGAATATTTCCGAGCCTTTGCTGGCTGTTAATAACTTGCGAGTCGGTTTTCCGGTGCAGGGAATGTTTGGCGAAACTAAACGCTTGTTTATGGCGGTAAACGATATTTCTTTTGAAGTTTACCCAGGCGAAACTTTGGGTTTGGTGGGCGAGTCTGGCTGCGGCAAGTCAACTTTGGCGAGAGCTTTGCTGCAATTAATTCCGATCGCCAGCGGTAAAGTATTTTTTGAAGGTCAAGAAATTACGCCTCCTGCCAGAAGTAGTTCGGCATCGCAGTGGATGGCTAATTACCGGATGAAAAAAGAGTACGATCGCAAATTGCGGTGGCTGCGGCGCGACCTGCAAATTATTTTTCAAGACCCTTTTAGTTCTCTCGATCCGCGCCTGAATATTGGGGCGGCGGTGATGGAACCGATGGTGATTCACCGCTTTGGTAAGAACCAGAAAGAACAGCGCGACCGCGCGGCTTATTTGTTGGATAGAGTGGGTTTGAATCCCAATTTCATGCAGCGTTACCCTCACGAGTTTTCCGGCGGACAGCGGCAGCGAATTTGTATTGCTAGAGCTTTGGCTTTGAATCCTAAGTTTATTATTTGCGATGAGTCGGTTTCGGCATTAGATGTGTCGGTGCAGGCGCAAGTTTTAAATTTGCTGAAGGAGTTGCAAACAGAGTTTGGACTGACTTATATTTTTATTTCTCACGATTTGAGCGTGGTCAAGTTTATGAGCGATCGCGCGATCGTCATGAACAAAGGTAAAATTGAGGAAATTGGCACTGCCGAGCGCATTTACCGCCAACCGCAGCAAGCTTATACGCGGCAACTCATAGCTGCTATTCCTGCGGGGAATTTGGAGCGAATTCGGCAACAGCAACTAGGTCGCCAAGCTGCTTGGCCCCCATCGCCTGCAGATGAATCCGAACAAAATTGATATCTAGTGTTTTAAACTCGTAAGCTGTTGAACATTTAAAACAGATTGTATGGTGCGTCAGTCCGAAGTGTTTCCCGTTTAAGCGTAAGTGTTCTAGCTGACGCACCCTACAAGCCTAGTTAGTGCTTTAAATGCACAACAGCTTATCAATTACCAATTGCCCGTTACCAATTACTAATTAGCCATTACGCGCGAACATCTCGTGCAAGGAAAAACTGCTACGAAGATTTTTTTTCTTTTATCTTCACAAATTAGCAGTCGATCTTTATTTTAACTTCATAATTTATGCTCAAATTCAACCTGTTTGAACTTGACTAATATTCCGGGCTGTTTAACCCACAGCCAGGGAGCTCCACGCAGTATTTTCGTACATCAAACGCGGTCATTCCTGGACGCAAAAAGTGGTATAACACGCTACTCTAACGCGGTAAGCAGCTTCATGTGCAGCGTACATAATTAGGTTCTGCGTCCAGGACTACCGTAAATTAGGCTAAATGTCCAATGACTAACAACAATATGTAGCGTAGTATTATAGATAAACTCTCTCTATGAGTCGGAAAAAGTATAAAATGCCCACCCTAGCTAAAAAAAGATCGATCCCTAATTCCGTAAATACACTTAATTCTCTGGTCTGGTTGCGTAAATTTACGCAAATTTTAAAAGGCTAGATTTCGCAAGCTAGGAAAGTTTTACAATATTTAAACATCTTTATTCTTGTAATTTTGGCTCATCACAAGTAAAACGGGATCAAGAGTAAAAAAATGAAATCTTCTGTTCGTATCGAAGAATCAAAAAGCAGTAAATTCTCGAACTTAGTGCAACTGTTGTTGATAAAAATTACGGCAGCAGCCACCAAAATAGAAAAGGCAGAATGCAGCAAGCAGGATGAAAAAACAATCAGCCTAGCGACGATCGCCCCAGGCACTTTATTCTCAGTTTTGATAATTGTACTGCTTGTGTTAAACGGGTGGCTCGTAGCTGGCAGCCGCGATAATTTGTACGGTGGCCAACTCGCCCTGGGATTTTTGGGAATAGCAAATATTGTCTTTTTGGCGGTATCGGCGCGCTCAAACGCCTCTGCTGCCGCAGCCCAAAACGATCGCCCATCCAGCCAACCCAACGGGTGCGATCGCTTTTTTAGCCTCTCGCCAGATTTGCTGTGCGTCATTGGTTTTGACGGTTATTTCAAACGCATCAACCCAGCAGCAGAAAAAATCCTCGGCTATTCCCCAGCAGAAATGATTGGCAAACTGTTCGTTGAATTCGTGCATCCAGACGATCGCGAAGCTACTCTAAAACAAGCTGAAAGTATTGCTGCGGGGAATAATAACGTTGGGTTTGAAAATCGCTGGCAGTGTCGAAACGGGTCTTACAAATGGGTAGCCTGGACTGCGATCCCTTTCTGCGAGGAAGAATTGATGTACGCTATCGGCCGCGACATTACCGATCGCCAAAGCGCCCAAGAGTCACTCCAGCACAGCAATTCTATCTTGTATTCCGTGATTGAAAGCACGCCGGATATCATTTGTGTCAAGGATATTCAAGGCCGCTACACGATCGCTAATTCTGCGCTAGCTCAATTTTTTGAAAAACCGATCGAGGCAATTCTAGGCACAGACGATGCAGGATTATTTCCCGCTGAAAGGGCCAGCCAAATTATCGAAATCGACAGCAGAGTGACGGCAGGAGAATATTTGACTTATGAAGAATATCTACCAAAAAACGGGGCTGTGCGAACGTTTCTAACCGCAAAATACCCTTGGCGCGACTCTCAGGAAAATATTATCGGCGTAGTTGCCATATCTCGCGACATCAGCGATCGCATACGCGCCGAAAAAGCCCTGCAAGAAAGCGAGGAACGCTACCGCTGCTTAATTGAAGCCACATCCCAAATTGTTTGGGATACTAAAGCCGCAGGCGAATTTGTCACCGAACAAACAGGCTGGAGTGCATTTACAGGACAGACTTACGGCGAACTTAAAGGATGGGGGTGGCTGAATGCTATCCATCCAGACGACAGACAACATACTGCAAAGATTTGGTCTGATGCAGTTGCCAACTGCACTTTATACGAAGTAGAACACCGCTTGCGGAGGCACGACGGCGAGTACAGGTACATGAGCGCGCGCGGTGTGCCCGTATTGAACGCAGACGGCAGCGTTCGCCAGTGGGTGGGAGCGCACTTCGATATTACCGATCGCAAAATAACAGAAGAACAAATACAGCAGCAAAAAGAATTTTTACGCAGCATTTACGACGGCGTAGACTACAGCATTTTTGTAATAGATGCCTGCGAAGACGGAGAATTTCGCTACGCCGGCTGGAACCCAGCAACAGATTTACTCGGCGGCATCAGCAGCGAATTCGGGTACGGCAAAACTCCACAAGAGCTTTTCCCAGAAGCTACAGCAGCAATGTTGCGACAGAATTTGATCGACTGTTTGGAAAAAGGCAGCTCGATTTCCCGCGAATATTCTGCTACTTTTGAGGCTAGACAAATCTGGTCGATCCTAACTCTGACTCCGCTGCAGGACGCATCGGGCAAAATTTATCGCGTTGTCGGCAGTTCCACCGACATTACAGAACGCAAAAAAGCCGAAACACAATCGCGCGAACAAGAAGAATTTTTAAACAGCATCTATAACGGCTCCAGTCAAGCTCTTTTCGTGGTCGATGTCGGCGCCGACGGAGAGTTTCGCTATGCAGGCTGGAATACAGCCACAGAAGCCTCTACAGGTCTTTTGAGCGCCGATGTCAAAGGCAAAACCCCAGAAGAGGTTTTTCCCCCGCCAGCAGCAGCAGATTTTCGGCAAAGATGCGTCGATTGTTTGGCAGCCGGCAGCTCGATTTCTTATGAAGACAGCGCCGAGTTGGAAGGCGCACAACATTGGTTTATGGTAACTCTGACGGCGCTGCGCGATGCCTCTGGCAGAATCTACCGCCTGATTGGCAATTCGATCGACATTACCGATCGAAAACTTGCAGAAGCAGCGCTGCAAGCCAGCCAGCGTTTTGTTGAGCGAATTGCCAATACCAGTCCGAATCTTCTCTATGTTTACGACGAAACCGAGCAGCGAAATGTCTACAGCAACCGCGAAATCACTGACACCCTCGGCTATACCGCCCAAGAAGTTCAAAAAATGGGCAGCAGTCTGTTACCTACCATTATCCACCCTGATGATTTAGCTAAATTTCCCGAATATTGGCAGCAATTACAAAATGCTCCCGACGGTGAGGTTATTGAGTACGAATATCGGGCGCGCAACAAAAATGGCTGTTGGCACTGGTTGATCAGCCGGAATGTTGTATTTAGCAGAACAAAGGATGGGAAAATTCAGCAGCGCCTCGG
Source organism: Microcoleus sp. N3A4 (assembly GCF_036701805.1). Classification (NCBI taxonomy): domain Bacteria; kingdom Bacillati; phylum Cyanobacteriota; class Cyanophyceae; order Oscillatoriales; family Microcoleaceae; genus Microcoleus; species Microcoleus sp. N3A4. The sequence continues at coordinate 88,650 of NZ_JAUBRJ010000018.1, read as the reverse complement.
TGCTGCTACGGACATTACAGAGCGCAAAATAGCAGAACAAGCTTTAGCAGAACAATTGAAACTTTCTTTATTCACAGCAGATGTGGGAATTGTTCTAACTCAAAACCAGACTTTGCTTGCAACTTTGCAATATTGCACCGATGCAGTTGTGCGCCATTTGGATGCTGCGTTTGCTCGGATTTGGACGCTGAATCAAGAGGAAAACGTATTGGAGCTGCAAGCAAGCGCGGGGATATATACTCGCATTGACGGCGCTCACAGCCGCATTGCTGTCGGTGAGTTCAAGATAGGTTTAATCGCCCTGGAGCGAAAACCTCACATCACTAATTCTGTGCAAGAAGATCCCCGAGTCCACGACAAAGAATGGGCCTCACGAGAAGGAATGGTGGCTTTTGCTGGATATCCGCTAATTGTTGACAATCAGTTGCTGGGAGTAATCGCGATGTTTGCTCGCCAGGAGTTCAAGGAATCAACGCTGGTTGCTTGGGCGTTAACTGCCGATTCGATCGCCCTGGGAATTAAGCGCAAACAAACAGAAGTTGCTCTCGCCACACAAAAGCAAACGTTGAGGAGCATTATTGACAACGCTCCCATCTGGGTATGGATGGCAAATGCTAGCGGGCGGATGTTATTAGTTAACAAAACTTTCTGCGAAGCTGTGGCTATTCCCGAATCAAGATTTTTAGCAGCATCTCACTATTCCGAAGCTTTGGGATTAGAAGCATCTGTTAACTGTATGGAATCTGACACGCAAGCGTGGAGCCAAGATATTCCCTGTTATGCTGAAGAAGTGCTGCAGCTTGTTGACGGTGAATATCACCAGTTGGAGATAATTAAAACTCAGGTCAAAGATGATTGCGGTAACGCGATCGGCTTGATAGGTTTGGGTTTGGACGTGACGAAACAAAGAGAAGCTCAAAGACAGTTGCAAGAGTCGGAAGCGAGATTCCGCAAATTAGCCGAGCAGGAAGTGCTGCTGAATCAACTAGCGAGCAATATCCGCAAATCTCTGGATTTAGATACTATTTTAGCGACAACTGTGCAGCAGATTCGCGAGTTGCTGCAACTCGATCGCTGTCAGTTTATTTGGTATTGGCCAGACGCCTCGCCACCTGTTTGGGCAGTGCAATACGAGGCAAAAAATGCCGGTTTGCCTTCGCTTTTGGGTTTAGTTCCTGCTGGTGTGACTGGTTCTCACGTCGAGCGGATTGCCAATTTGGAAATAATTCGGGTCGATGATTGCGAGACAGTCACCGATCCAGCAGAGCGCGAATTTCTTAGGTATGTAGGATTCAATTCTCTGCTGGACATTCCCCTTCAAACATCTGCTGGTAAAATTGGGGTAATTTGCTGTAGCGCTTCTAGCAGCGTGCGGTGTTGGAGCGATACAGAAGTGGAATTGTTAGTAGCAGTAGGGAATCAATTGGCGATCGCCATTAATCAAGCCGAACTTTACACTCAAAGCGTCGATTCAGCTCGGATAGCGCAAGAACAAGCAGCTAAACTCGAAGTAACTCTGTGCGAACTCCAGACAGCTCAAACTCAACTCGTGCAGGCAGAAAAAATGTCGAGTCTCGGCCAGATGGTAGCAGGAATTGCCCACGAAATCAATAACCCGGTCAGCTTTATTTTCGGCAATCTTACCTACACAGAAGAATACACCGGAAACCTGATGAAACTGCTGCAAATGTATCGAGATGAATACCCGGAACCTTCTCCAGCTCTTCAGGAAGAAATAGAGGTGTTAGAGCTGGATTTCTTGTTAGACGACTTGCCGAAAATGCTGTCTTCTATGCAGGTGGGAGCCACTCGGATTCGGGATATCGTGCGGAGTTTGCGGAATTTCTCTCGCCTCGATGAATCCGACATGAAAAATGTTAACATTCACGAAGGAATCGACAGCACATTGATGATTTTAGAACACCGTCTGAAAGTTCAGCCCGTTAGCGTAGCGGGTACGGAGTACCATCGCCCCGCAATTCAACTCGTTAAAGAATACGGACAATTGCCGCTGGTGGAGTGCTACGCCGGACTGTTGAATCAGGTGTTTATGAATATTATCGCTAACGCTATTGACGTTTTACAAGAACCGCTCGAAAATCCGGGAATTATCCGCATTCGTACAGAGGTAGAAGGTACTTTCGCTGTGATTAAAATTGCTGATAACGGTGCAGGTATCACCGATGGAGTCCAGCAGCGGATATTTGACCCCTTCTATACTACAAAACCGATCGGTTCGGGGACGGGGATGGGTTTAGCGATTTCCCATTCAATTATTGTCGAAAAACATAAAGGTGAAATCAAGTGTTTCTCCGTAGTGGGGAAAGGCTCTGAATTTACGATCAAGATTCCAATTGTTAGTCATTAGTTATTTGTTATTAGTTATTAGTTGTTGGTTATTAGTTGTTGGTTATTAGTTGTTGGTTATTTGTTGTTTGTTGTTTGTTGTTTGTTGTTTGTTGTTTGTTGTTTGTTGTTTGTTGTTTGTTGTTTGTTGTTTGTTGTTTGTTATTAGTTATTAGTTGTTTGTTATTGGCGATCGTAGCATTTCTCAGTTGAGTGAAGTACAGATGTCCGGTAGGGACACGGCACTGCCGTGTCCGTACAGATGTCCGGTAGGGACACGACAGTGCCGTGTCCGTACAGCAAAGTTGGTTATAATAGCCAATAACCAATTCCTCAAACCCAAAACCTAAAATCTAAAATGGCATTACCTCCCGGCAGTTTCGGTTTGCCGCTAATTGGCGATACCCTCAACTTTTTGCAAGATTCCCAATTCGCCAAAAAACGCCACCAGCAGTACGGAAATATTTTCAAAACCAGCATTTTCGGACAGCCTACAGTTTTTATGTGCGGCCCGGAGGCGAATTTATTTGTTTTAAGCAATGAAAACCAGTATTTTGTTGTTGATTTTCCTCCGAGCGCGAAAGCGCTTTTAGGGCCGCTTTCCTTGGCGTTGCAAACGGGTGCTGACCACCAAAATCGGCGCAAGTTGCTGTACCAAGCATTTCAACCGCGAGCGCTGGCTGGCTACATCGACGCGATGGAAAATATCACTCGGCGCTATTTGGAAAAATGGGAAGAAATGGAAACCCTGACTTGGTATCCCGAACTGAGAAATTATACTTTTGATGTTGCGGGTAAGTTGTTGGTTGGGATTGATTGTGGTTCGGCAACTGCGCTTGGCAATTATTTTGAAAATTGGTCTAAGGGTTTATTTTCTATTCCTTTAAATTTGCCTTGGAGCCAGTTTGGCAAAGCTAAAAAGAGCAGAAATTTACTGTTGCCAGAACTGGAAAATATTATTCGCGATCGCCAACAGGGAACGCCTCGCGGCAATGATGCTTTGAGTTTGCTGATTGCGGCTCGCGATGACGAGGGAAATAGTTTGAGTGCCCAGGAGTTAAAAGATCAAGTGCTGCTGCTGTTGTTTGCGGGGCACGAAACTCTAACTTCGGCGATCGCCTCTTTGTGTCTTCTCCTAGCTCAACATCCCGATGTGATGGCAAAAGTGCGAGCCGAACAGCAGCAGTTCCCCGCTACGCAACCCCTAACATTGGAACAACTCAAACAAATGACCTATTTAGAACAGGTGCTGCGAGAAGTGCTGCGTTTAGTTCCACCGGTGGGAGGTGTTTTTCGGACAGTAATTAATGCTTGTGAGTTCGGCGGCTATGAAATTCCTAAAGGTTGGAGCGTGCTTTCTGAAATTAATCTGACGCATCAGGATAGCGCAGTTTACCCCGAACCAGATCGATTCGACCCCGATCGATTTAACTCCGATCGATCGGCTAAACCTTTCAGCTACGTGCCCTTTGGTGGAGGTTTGCGAGAATGTTTGGGCAAAGAATTTGCCCGATTAGAAATGAAGTTGTTTGCAGCGAGGATGATTCGGGAGTACGAGTGGGAACTGTTACCGGATCAAGATTTGAGTTCGATCGCAGTACCGATTCCTCATCCTCGCGACGGTTTGCAAGTGAAATTTCGGCGACTAAAAATTGCCAGTTTAGGACTTAAGCAATAACTTTAGTTCTAGGGTGTGCAATTCGCACCTTACCTATGGGATAATTTGAATGGATGGTGAGATGTATAGCCTTTCTCAGAAAGATGAGGTACTATCCGGCATAGGGCATAGGGCATAGGGCATAGGGCATAGGGCATAGGGCATACCTCACCACGCTTGAGAACCGCTGTAGGTGACTCCTGCTATCAATAAGTAAAGTTTCATATCTAAACTTTTGTGCCTTCCGATGGACGAGTTCTGTACCGCGTGGTATAGCTAAATATAGCCTTTCTCAAAAAGATCAGGTATGACTGACAGCTTACATAACCACCCAAACTAAGAGGGCTGAAGCCCAACAACGTACCTCATCTTTCGCTCGAACCGCTATAAGTAGGAAATTATAATTTCTGCTGTATGTCTGTAATCGAACAGTTAGAGCTTGCAGAGTTGGTTCGCCAGACATGGCAGCGCCTTGAACTCTCTCAAGTCAAATTTGCAAAAAAGCTAGGGGTTTGCTTTCAAAGTGTTAATCGTTGGGAAAACGGGCGGACTGAGCCCTTACCGGTCGCTTTGAAGCAGATCGATCGCTTGCTGCATCAGATGGGCGATCGCGCCAAGATTAGATTAGCCAAATATTTTTCAGCGCGAGGACTGAGAATTTATGACTTCTAGCTTCCACAGTCACTCTGTCCCTTCAGAGAATGGTTTACCTCAAAACAGCCAAAAGGTAATTACTGAAGCAGATGTCCTGATTACAGCAGCACTGGCCGATCGTCCAGCAAGAATGCCGGACTTAGCGGCTGAAAACCAAGCGCTTCATATTCTCGCTCAACAACTGACCGACGAGCCGCAGTCCATGCTCAAAACCCTGGTTCAGATTGCCAGGGATCTCTGTCGTTGCGACACTGCTGGGGTCAGCTTGTTGGAAACTTTAGCAGATGGCAGCTCCGTTTTTCGCTGGGTGGCGATCGCAGGTGCATTAGCATCTTTAGAACAAACAACTACACCTGGCAACTTTAGTGCTTGTCGCACGACGATTCAGTGCGGACACCCGCTACTATACGCGCGTCCCGAACGCTATTTCACATACTTGCACGATCCACAGTTTCCCATTGTTGAGGGACTGCTGTTGCCGCTTGGCGCGAACGATCTACAGCTAGGCACAATTTGGATTGTTTCTCACAACGAGCAGCGACATTTCGATCGGGAAGACCTACGATTAATGACCAGTCTCGCAGGCTTTACTGCTGCTGCTTTGCAGAGTATTCATCAGCGTCAGACGGCTGAATTAGCCTTGCAGCGCGAGCAAGCCGCGAGGCTAGAAACAGAAGCAACCCGTCAAGCCTTGGACGAGGCGGCGGGGCGGGCAGTCAATATTCTCGAAAGCATTACCGATGCCTTTATGTCTCTGGATGGGGAGTGGCGCATTACTTACGTCAACCAAGAAGTTGCCAAATTAAATAACGTGCAACGGTCGGAGATAATTGGTAAAACGCATTGGGAAATGTGGCCTTGGTCAGTCGGCACGATCGTCGAACAGACTTATCGCCAAGTTGTGGCAGACCAAGTAGCGGCTCACTTTGAGGTTCTCTACGAACCCCTGACGATGTGGTTAGAGATTCACGCTTATCCCGCGATCGCAGGTCTCAGTATTTATTATCGTGACATAACCGATCGCAAACAATCTGAACTCGTGCTGGTCGAGCAAAAGCGACTGCTGGAGTTGACTGCATCCGGGCAGCCGCTGGAGCAATGTTTCTCAGCTTTGTGCGCCTCGATGTCTAAGCTGAATCCCCATGTCAGCGCCTGCGTCCTGCTGACCGATGCCCGACGACAAACATTTCCCCGCTTAATTGCCCCAGACTTGCCACCGTCGTTCAGTCAAGGACTCAAAGATGCGCCGATTAATGAACTTGCCATTGGGACGTGCGGCGAGGCGGTATATCGCAATCAGCCTGTCACTTGTGCAGACATTGCCCGCGACGATCGCTGGTCGCAGGAATGGCGAGACTTATGTGTGGCTCACGGCGTGCTGGCTTGTCACTCCGCACCCATCCCAGGCGTAGATCGTCTGCCACTGGGGTCTTTAATGCTTTGCTTCGGTGAGGCACGGATGCCGACCGATTGGGAATACCGACTCGCTGAGTTTGGCGCTCAAATCGCCAGCATCGTGCTAGAGCGCGATCGCTCTAGCCTTGCTGTGCGCGAATCTGAAGCAAAATACCGCACCCTCACGGAACTTTCCACGCATCACGTCTGGATGTTAGACGCGGCGGGGGAACTGGTCTTCCTGAATCAGAGCTTTTTGGATTATTTCGGCAAACCGTTCAATGAATTGCAGCGCGAAAAATGGCCGGAAAATGTGCATCATCCTGACGATCGCGATCGCATTGTCCAAGAGATTGCTAGCGCGATCGCAACAGGCAGAAATATCCGTTACGAACATCGCCTGCGGCGGCACGACAATCAGTTTCGCTGGTTTTTGAATGAAGCCACTCCCTGGCGCGATGCGAATGGTGAAATCGCACATTGGATCGGTGCTTCAGTGGATATTGACGACAGCAAACAGGCAGAAGCAGCACTGCGAGACAGTGAAGAGAAATTCCGCAACATGGCAGACAATGCTCCCTTTATGGTCTGGGTGACAGACCCTAGGGGCTACTGCCACTATCTCAGCCAAAGCTGGTACGACTTTACAGGACAAACCCCAGAAACGGGTTTAGGATTTGGCTGGTTGAACATGACCCATCCAGACGATCGCGAGTATGCCGAGCAAACGTTCGTAGCAGCGAATCAGCGCCAAGAGGCGTTCCGAGTGGAGTATCGCTTGCGCCGTAAAGACGGTGAGTATATTTGGGCGATCGATATGGCGAATCCCTGGCTTGGGCCAGAGGGTCAATTTAAAGGCTACATTGGCTCGGTGATTGACATTGACGATCGCAAACAAGGCGAGTCTGCCTTACGCCGATCGGAGGAACGCTATCGAACGCTGTTTGAGTCGATCGATGAAGGCTTTTGCGTCATTGAGATGCTGTTTGACGAGAACGACACGCCGATCGACTACCGCTTTTTGGAAATCAATCCCGTCTTCGAGGAACAAACTGGACTTCGACAAGCACTCGGTAAAACGGCGCGTCAGTTACTTCCCGATCTTGAAGACTACTGGATTAAGATTTACGGCCAAGTCGCACTGACAGGTGAATCCGTTCGTTTTGAGAGTGGTTCCGAGGTAATGAATCGTTGGTTCGACGTTTATGCCTGCCGCACCGGGCAGCCAGAGGAGCGAAAAGTTGCGATCGTGTTTAAAGATATCAGCGATCGCAAGCGCATCGAAACCGAGCGCATCGCAGCCCAGAAAGCTTTGCAGGCAAGCGAGGAGCAAAGCCGGAATATCTTAGAGAGTATTACCGACGGATTCTTCGCGCTCGACCGAGATTGGCGGTTCACCTACGTGAATCGGCAGGGAGAACGCTTGCTCGATCGCACTCCGGGCGATCTGCTTGGCAAAGTGATCTGGGAAGAATATCCAAGCGCCGTCGGCCTGGAATTCGAGCGAGCCTATCGCCAAACCGCCAGCGAGCGGGTTGCTTCTTCGTTTATCTCGTTTTATCCTGACCACAACCGCTGGTACGAAGTCCAAGCCTATCCTGCCGCAGACGGAATCACTGTCTACTTCAGAAACGTCACCGATCGCCAGCGCATCGAAGCTGAACGCGAACAAATCCTGCAACGCGAACAGAATGCACGGGAAGTCGCCGAAAATGCCAACCGCATTAAAGATGAGTTTTTGGCTGTTCTGTCCCACGAGTTGCGATCGCCGCTCAATCCCATCTTGGGCTGGTCAAGGTTGCTCCAAAACGGCAAGCTAGACGCATCAAAGACGGCACTAGGACTAGCAACGATCGAGCGCAATGCCCAATTGCAATCTAGACTGATTGAAGATTTGCTCAATGTCTCTCGGATTTTGCAAGGCAAACTCAGTCTGACTGTTAGTCCGGTCAACTTGGCATCAACGATTAGAGCCGCGATCGAGACTGTGCAGTTGGCAGCAGAAGCCAAATCCATTGGGGTAGAGGTCAGCCTCGATCCGAACATTAGCTCTGTTTCCGGCGATGCCACCCGCTTGCAGCAAGTCGTATGGAATCTGCTTTCCAATGCTGTTAAGTTTACCCCCGCAGGTGGTCGGGTTGAGGTGCGATTAGCACAAGCGGACAATCAAGCTCAAATCACCGTCCGCGACAACGGCAAGGGAATTCCTTCAGAGTTTTTGCCCTACGTCTTTGACTACTTCCGTCAAGCTGATAGTAGCACGACGCGCCAGTTTGGTGGCTTGGGATTGGGATTGGCGATCGTGCGTCATCTCGTTGAATTACATGGGGGCACGGTTAAGGCAGACAGCCCCGGTGAAGGACTAGGAGCCACTTTTACCGTTAGGTTGCCGCTGCTGCCGATTAGTCCAGCCAAAAATCAGGCGGAGCAATTCTCCCAGCCATCTCTCAATTTGCAAGGCGTTCGAGTTTTGGTGGTTGATGATGATATCGATTCGCGCGAGTTTGTGGTGTTTCTGTTGCAGCAGGCCCAGGCAAGCGTTATTTCAGCAAGCTCAGCAGAAAAAGCCTTTGCAGCGTTAAGGCAATCTAAGCCGGATATCGTCTTGAGCGACATTGGGATGCCAAATATGGATGGCTATATGTTAATGCGGCAAGTGAGAGCTTTGCCGCCAGAGCAGGGTGGGCAAATTCCGGCGATCGCCCTGACTGCCTACGCTGGAGACTTTAATCAGAAACAAGCTCTCGCTGCTGGGTTTCAACGTCATGTAGCAAAACCGATCGAACCGAATGAATTACTCAAGGCGATCGTGACATTGCTCAGGAGACAACCTCGCTGACTCCGACGGGGCGGGATGGACAAGGGCGCTTTGACAACCTCCCGTCCTGAAGGAGCGGGGATTCTTGGTTCATCGGGACTACCCATGTAGCTTGCCCTCCCCAAAATTCACTGCGATGTGCCCCACCGCTGTATAACCACGCTGCAAAACCACTTGTGCGGCTGCCACGTCTCGATTCGTTTCATACCCGCATTCAGAGCATTTATGTACCCGTTCAGACAGTTGTTTTTTGCCTGTATGAATTTGACATCTTGGGCAGGTTTGGCTAGTGCCCTTGGCATCCACCTTGGCGAAGTATGCACCTCGTTTGAAGCAAACATGGTTCAAGATGTTGAGGAACTGACCAAATCCTGCATCTAACGTGTGCTTGCTCATCATTCACTGGCTAGACATCGCTTTAAGATTCAAATCCTCAGCAAATACAGCACCAGCCTGTTCGCACAAATGATGGGCAGTCTTGAAATGGAAGTCTTTCCGACTATTCGAGATGTACTCGTGGTGCTTGGCAATTTGATGTTGCAGTTGACGAAATTTTCTAGAGCCTTTTTTCTTTCGTTTCAATTGACGTTGCAGCAATTTCAGCTTGCGCTGTCCATCCACAAAGAATCGAGGTCTATCAATCAACTCGCCATCAGAAGTTGCCAAAAAGTGTTCTAACCCTAAATCAATCCCTAATCCATGTCCTGAAGGTAATGCTTGAGGCACTTCAACATCGCATTGCAGCGCGAGCATGGCATAGTAACCAGACGCCCGTTTGACGACGCGAATTTGCTTGACCTCAAAACCTTTTGGGATTAGTCGAGATAGGTGCATTTTGACGGGGCCAATTTTAGGGAGATTAACCCAGTCCGCACCGTTAAACCGTTTGACAGATTCTAGATTTAATTGCGGGAACACAAATGAGCGCATCCGCTTTTTGAATCTAGGGAACCCGTGCCCCTGTTCCCACATCGCCACAAACCCGGCTTCTAATTGCCGCAATACTTGTTGCAAAACATGGGTGTGAGGTAGTTTCAATTCAGGAATTAACTTCTTCGCGAATGCCAGTGCTTTGCACTGACGGGCAAAGGTTGGACGAGGTGCATCGACAGGGATAATGTATTCCTGTTTGATGCTGCACGAGTTGATATCACACTTGCGAGAATTGACCCAATCCTTCCGTTCCCGCAACGCAAAGTTATAGACCTTGCGGCAGATGTTCAGCCACTGGTCGAATGTTTCGCGTTGCGCGTTGGTGGGAATGAGCTTGTACTCGTAGGTTAGATTTAACATACAACCATTCTACAGCGAGTCTGAATAAATGGTATTTGCTTGATTCAAAATCTTCGATGAGGATATCCGCCCCAAAAGTCCCCCTAGAAGGGGGAGGCTTGTATCCCATTTCTTCGGTCAATCAATGAACCTATCCCTAAAGGTTTATTGCATAGGCCCCAAATACTTAGTTAAATAAGGCGAAAAAACCTCATAAATCAGCGTCAATGGCTTACCGTGATGCCAAAACAAATAGTGTCGCCCCCAAAAAGGCCCCGACTGTTCAAAAGCTGACTCCAAAGCAGCCGAATTACCCAAATAAATGCCTTGCACGTCGCGATACAATTCCGTCCGCAGCCGCGCTAAACTCGCCCAAATTGGCAAAGATTTATTTTGCAAATATTCGTCTACATGACTCGCTTCCCACCAAGAAGTTGCATAGGCTAAACGCTGTCCAGAAGCAGTCCGCAGCCACACTTGTCGGCGCAGGCGCGGCCCCGGAACCGCGACAATTTGCTCCGGCGCGCCGTCTGCGTCTTCACCCACTAAGGACATATCGATCACATCTACTTCTGTGGGTTCCCCTGTCAGCAGTTGCAGGTGACGGGTGGGGGAACCGTCGCCCAGGAGCAGTATTTGCCACGCCGGTGCTAGCTTGGTGTGGGGTAAACCCTTCTGTACTGCGTCTTCTGCTCCTTGCCACAGGGGGTTGAGAGCGTGCCAGGTTCGGCTGTTTTTGGGTGTGAATGTTGCAGTCAATGGTCTTTACAAAACTTAAATTTTTGTTTATTATAACGCTTCTGCAATCTACAATTTAAATCTGTTTAGAAACGGGCAAGATGCCCGTTCCACAATAAAATTGAGTTTGTGTGGAACAGGCATCTTGCCTGTTGTTGAATAAAATTGAGTTTGTGTGGAACAGGCATCTT
>NZ_JAUBRJ010000018.1:0-77479 GCF_036701805.1 Microcoleus sp. N3A4 | reverse complement strand
TTGAGTTTGTGTGGAACAGGCATCTTGCCTGTTGTTGAATAAAATTGAGTTTGTGTGGAACAGGCATCTTGCCTGTTAAGCGAGAATGGTGCAACATCTCAGTTAAATCCGTTACCCAATCTGTTGCCGAACTTCCCTCTGCTATATGTTACGAATAACTGAAATAAAACTCCCCCTAGATCATCCTCAAGATGCGATCGCCAGCGCCCTTCTCAAAAAGCTGCAAATTCCCCCCGAAGAATTGCTCGGCTATTCCATCTTCAAGCGCAGCTACGATGCTCGTAAAAAAGCAGAAATCCTGCTTGTCTATATTGTGGATGTAGAGACGACACAGGAAAAGCAACTTTTGGCGCGCTTCAAAAAAGACCCTCATGTGATGGTGACACCAGACACGAGTTATCGCTTTGTAGCCAAAGCCCCCAGCAATTTGACGATTCGCCCCATTGTGATCGGTACAGGGCCGTGCGGGATGTTTGCAGGTCTGATGCTGGCACAAATGGGGTTTCGCCCTATCCTTTTAGAACGCGGCAAAGCGGTGCGCGATCGCACAGTTGACACCTTTGGATTTTGGAAGAAAAAAGCAGAATTTAACCCAGAATCTAACGCCCAGTTTGGCGAAGGCGGTGCGGGTACTTTTTCCGATGGCAAACTCTACAGCCAAGTTAAAGATCCTCAGCATTATGGACGCAAGGTGCTGACGGAACTTGTGAATGCGGGAGCTTCACCGGAAATTCTATATATTAATAAGCCGCATATTGGCACGTTCAAACTGGTGGGAATTGTCCAAAGTATTCGCGCTCAAATTGAATCATTAGGCGGAGAAATTCGTTTTCAAACTCGTGTGGAAGATATCCACATCGAAAATGGAAAAGTGCAGGGACTTACCCTCGCCAGCGGAGAATATATTGCTAGTAATTATATAGTTCTGGCGGTGGGACACAGCGCCCGCGATACTTTTGAAATGTTGTTTTCGCGCGGGGTTTATATCGAGGCTAAACCTTTTTCCATTGGTTTTCGGGTCGAACATCCCCAAACTATTATCGATCGCTGTCGTTTTGGCGATCGGGCAGGCCATAAGCTTTTGGGTGCCGCCGATTACAAACTGGTTCACCATTGCCAAAACAATCGTTCTGTGTATAGCTTCTGTATGTGTCCCGGTGGTTTGGTAGTGGCCGCGGCCTCAGAACCGGGGCGACTTGTTACCAATGGAATGAGTCAATATTCTCGCAATGAACGCAACGCTAACAGCGGGATTGTGGTGGGTATCACGCCGGAGGATTATCCCGGTCATCCCTTAGCCGGAATTGAGTTTCAGCGTCGCCTAGAAGAACGGGCATTTGAGTTAGGAGGTGGCACTTACAAAGCCCCTGGGCAGCTTGTGGGTGATTTTTTGGCGAATCGCCCTTCCACGGCGCTAGGCGCTGTGCAGCCGTCTTATACGCCGGGAGTTGTGATGACTGATTTGAGCGAAAGTTTGCCAGATTATGCGATCGCAGCCATCCGCGAAGCACTTCCGGCTTTTGACAAACAGATTAAAGGATTTGCGATGGATGATGCGGTTTTGACTGGGGTGGAAACGCGCACTTCTTCACCGATTCGGATTAAACGCAAGGAAGATTATCAAAGTTTAAATACAGAAGGTCTTTATCCTGCTGGGGAAGGTGCGGGATATGCGGGTGGAATCCTATCGGCGGGGATTGATGGGATTAAGGTGGCGGAGGCGGTTGCTTTGAGTATTTTGCGATCGGTAAATCACAAAGTTTGAGGCTGGATCAACCAACTGCAAAATCGGTGTATTGTCTGACATGAGGTGCATGATAGGCTAGCACAATTTCCTGGGATGGGACACCTCGTGCTATTAATTGATCGGCGATCGCTTCTTCAGTCCCGTCATGCTGTACCCAAATTTTCCCATCTTTAATATCTACATGAATCACGCAGCCATAAATCCGAGTGCTACTGTTTTTCCAACCAACATGAACCAGTTGATAGCGATCGCTTACCAGATCGAAAATCGTTTCGCTGGAAACTGGATCGTTAGGCGATCGTCGCTGGGCTCGTTCAGTTAGCAATTCCTGAATATATTGACGATACAAACTTACTTTATCCATTGAGAAATCTCCTCTTTTTCGGTATCGTAAACTAAAAGCGGAATTTGATTGCGTTCAATCACCGTTTGAATAAATGAGTATTTGAAAAATTTTTTGTGAATATCTAATGGAATTGCCAGGTAAAGAGTTCTCTCTGGATCGTCAAATTCTAATGCAATCCGATAGTTAATAAATTGCCCCACTGCGGTATGAAATTCTGAAATCGTCGATGGTGCCAAAAACGTTTTGATTTCAACCGCAATTTTTTCATTATCCTTTGTCGCTGCTAATAACTGTTCTGCACCCAGATCGATATAAAAATCAACAAATCCGAGATCGATATGATAAGGGTCATGGGTAATTATCCAACCCTGATTTTGGAGGGCTGTCTTGACGAGTTCGTGAAACTTATCTTTAGCTGGCATATTTAAACAGCAGCTAAGCCCGATCGAATTTCCGTATCGGTATACTCCGGCGTCCAGCCGACCGTGGTGGTAAAATAGCGCACAGCTTTAATTTTCCGCGCTGCTGTCAAATAAAACCAGTGTTCTGTATTCGCCGGCACGTTGATAAATTCTTCCGGCTGCACTTTGAGTTCGACTTGGCTGCCGTCGGGCCGCACGAAGCCAAAAATGCCCTCGCCTGCTACGATGTAGCGCACTTCATCCTCGGCGTGGATGTGGCACTTGTTGAATTTGGACAGCATAGTGTCGAGGTTGGGAATGTCTGGGTGCAGTACGATTAAGTCTCGCGACTGATAGCCTGCGGTTTCCTTGAGTTGTTGAAAGTAGCCGTCGAGGGCTTGCAGCACTTGTTCTTTTTGATTGTCGTCAATAGCATCTTTGGCTAGCAATTCCCGAATTTCTGGGTTGTCGCCCGCGGGCCAGCGGTTGAGTTGAATGTTTAAAGGCGCGAGTTCGCGCGCAATGTCGCTTAATTGAGTGTAGGTTGTACCGTTTTCGAGTTGCAGGATAGCCATTTTTGCACGTTCCAATTTTTGGGTGAGGCGATAAACAGACACAGCGAAAGATGTTTGTCGATCGCGCCTGTACAAGAAGCATAATTTTAACGTTAATTTGAACCGCCTTTCGGGCCTGCTCCACAATAGTTCAATATTTGTCGCGATAAGATTAATAAGTCAGCCGCCAGCTAGCACCAGCAGCGATCGGCAATACTGATATCTTAAATGTAATTTTTGCAACAACTATGCCTACTTATACTGGAATTTCTAGCGAAGCATTTCAGCATCCCCTCGATCGGCAAGCCGAAGCAGCTTTGCGGAGCGTACCTGGATTTGACTTAATTGCCAGCAAATTTGTAGAATTTGTCTACGAACGACCGCAATTCGTTTACCTAATGGGAAATAGCATTCAAGTCGGCCCGCGCCAATATGCCAGCATTTATCATATATTTCGGGAGTGCGTGCAGGCTTTAGATGTTTTTCCAGAACCGGGTTTGTTTGTGTCTCAAAATCCCTCAGTTAACAGTTATGCCCTGGGAAAAAATCAGCCTTATGTAGTATTAAATACTGGTCTTTTAGACTTGTTGGATGAGGCGGAAATTCGGGTTGTGCTGGCTCACGAGTTGGGACATATTAAATGCGGTCATCCAACTTTAAATCAAATGGCGATGTGGGCGATGAGCGTTGCATCGACTATTGGCGAGATGACTTTCGGGCTGGGAAATATGGTCGGCAGCGGTTTAATTTACGCTTTTTACGAGTGGCGGCGCAAGGCGGAATTATCCGCAGACCGGGCGGCTTTGTTAGTAACTGATGACTTGAATAGCGTGATGAATACGATGATGAAACTTGCGGGAGTTAGCAGTAAATATGCTGACCAATGCAGTTTGCAAGAATTTATCCGCCAGTCTGATAACTATCAAGAGCTCGATCGAGACAATCTCAACCAAGTGTATAAATTTTTACTTTACAACGGCGGGCAAGGCGTGATGCTGAGTCACCCTTTCCCGGTGGAACGCCTGCGGTATTTGCGAGACTGGGCAAGTTCGGAAGAATACCGCCAAATTAAGCTGGGGAACTACAAGCGGGCGGTATCCGAGGGTGCTGTTGACGTGAAATCCCAAGCATCTGCTAGCGAAGCGGAGGCCCTGCGCCGTCAGATTGAAGAATTGCAGCGGGAGATCGATCGGCGCAAATCGCAGTGAAAGGCGTTAAATTCCTCGTCCCCAGGCTCCTCGTCCCCAGGCTCCTCGTCCCCAGGCAGAGCCTGGGGATGCAGATCCAGAGGCTCTGCCTCTTCTAAAGCGAGGATCAGCGAGGCAGAGCCTCTGGATCTCGGTTCATAGGCAGAGCCTAGGAACCAGCTAAATGTTTGTTGAAGATTTACCGGATTTGAGGGAGGGGGAAACGTAAAAGGAAGGTAAACCAGTGAGAGACTTACTCGCAACTCGCCTCCAATCTAAAAACTGTCCTCTCCTTTCTGAAATCTGTTTCCGACGAAGTGTAGTTTAAATCAAGAGAAGCTTATAACTCAACGGGACTAAAAAAAAATGATTATTGATAAACCAATGAATACTAACAAGTCAACTTCTAGTTTTTTCGGCAACGTGGGAAAAGTTGCGATCGCCCTGACTCTTCTGGCTGCCGGCATGGCATTTACAAATCCTGGGAGAGACAAATACCTAACTTATGCTTCCGGCGTACTCCAAACCGAATTGGAAAACACTGTGTGCAAAGATTCTCGCGTGCCTAAAGCTTTGAGCGGCGTTGCAGATACTTTGATCGGCAGTTGCAAGAATTTACTGACTTCGCAGCGGGACACGATCGAAAGCTTGCTCGACAATACAACGCAGCGTCAAAATTTAGGTGTGGTCAGTATTTACACAACGGAATTAGGCAAAAAAAGCTATCAAACTGTTGGAGCTTTTGGTAACTTTGTTACCCTGCCACCTAGTTCGGAAAATGCTCAAAATTAGAGTTAAATTAAGTTCAATTGTCGAAACCGGGTTTTGGAGAAAGCCCGGTTTTTGCTTAGGTAATTCTCTCTCCGTAAATCTCAATAAATTCGGAGATCGGTAGCACATACAGCGTATTCCAGATTGATGAAGTGTAGGAACACGGCAATGCCGTGTCCCTACGGGGATAGAATAATCTGGAGCGGTACTTCATAAATGTGGAATCTGCCGTATTTTTAATCAGGCCCGCTATTCGAGACAAAATATTAAGTTTTCTTAAAAATGAAAAGTTATTGTGCCACTTAATATTAACATGAACGCTATAAAGTTTGATGTTTAACAAATAATCAGATGGCAATGCAATTAAGTAAGGGTGAGAGATTTAATATATCTAAAGAAGCGCCCGGTTTAAAAAAATTGGCGATCGCCCTCGGTTGGCAGGTGACAGAGGCAGGACAAAGCTACGAGATTGATGTCTCGGCGTTTATGCTAGGTGCTGACGGCAAAATACCTAACGATAAATATTTTATCTTTTACAATAATCTGCAATCCTTTGACAGTTCGGTACTGCAATCGATTCCTGAAACAAACAACCAAGGTCAAGAGAATAAGACTATTTACGGCGTTATCTTAGAAAGAGTTAATCCTGAAATTGAGGAAATAACTTTTGTTGTGACTATTCACGAAGCAGATAAAATTCAGGCAAATTTTAGCAATATCAAAAATGCTTTTATCAAAATTAGCAATTTGGATACTAAAAGCGAACTGGTTCGGTATGAATTAAAAGAGAATTTTTCGCGAGAGACTGCTGTAGAATTTGGTCGTTTGTATAGAAAGAATGGAGAGTGGAGATTTCAGGCGGTAGGAGCAGGATATCAGGCTGGATTGCAGAGTTTTGTTGACAAGTATTGCAGCTAAAACAGTAATAATATTGCTCCAATTACCAACGAGTTGGCAGCGGGAACAGCAGATGATTTCCAGTTCCAGGCTGGGAAGTTGGAGGTGAAGCCTGAACCGGAAGCGGAACAGTCTCGTCTGGAGCTTTTGGTAACTTTGTTACCTTGCTACCTAGTTTTGAAAATGCTCCAAACTAATGTCAAATTAAGTTCAATTGTAGAAACCGCTTGGGGCAGAAAGCCCGGTTTTCACTTAGGTAATTCTCTCTAAGTAAATCTCAATAAATTCAGATACAGGCAGCAGATATTTTTAATCAAGCCCGCGATTAGAGAAACTCTGTTAAATTTCATTAATTAAAGAACTTATTGTGCCACTTAATATTAAGATTAGGAGTATAAAATTTTAGGTTTAACAAATAAGCAGATGGCAATGCAATTAAGTAAGGGTGAGAGATTTAATATCTCTCAAGAAGCGCCCGGTTTAAAAAAATTGGCGATCGCCCTCGGTTGGCAGGTGACAGAGGCAGGACAAAGTTACGAGATTGATGTCTCTGCGTTTATGCTAGGTGCTGACGGCAAACTACCTAACGATAAATATTTTATCTTTTATAATAATCTGCAATCCTTTGACGGTTCGGTACTGCAATCGATTTCTGAGAAAAACAACCGAGGTCAAGAGAATAAGAGTATTTACGGCGTTATTTTAGATAAAATCAATCCTGAAATTGAGGAAGTGACTTTTGCTGTTACTATTCACGAAGCAGATAAAATCAAGGCAAATTTCAGCAATATCAAAAATGCTTTTATCAAAATTTCCAATTTGGATACAAAAAGCGAACTGGTTCGCTATGAATTAAAAGAGAATTTTGCGCGAGAGACTGCTGTAGAATTTGGTCGTTTGTATAAAAAGAATGGAGAGTGGAGATTTCAGGCGGTAGGAGAAGGATATCAGGCAGGATTGCAGAGTTTGGTTGACAAGTATTACAGCGGAAATAGCAATAATATTGCTTCCATTAGTAGGGAGTTGACAGCGGGAACAGCAGCAGATGATTTGCAGTTGCCTGCTTGGGATTTGGAGGTGGATTCAGAACCGGAAGCGGAACAGTCTCGTCAGACTCGAAGGGTACAGCCATCACGAATTAACAATCAAGTTAATAATTCGCGAAGCCGCAAAATACCCGCAGCTTTATTAGCAAGTTTAGGCGTTTTGATGTTGGGGACAGGTGCAGGGATGAGCGCCGTTATGCGATCGGGAAATGAAACGCTGAAGCAAGCGAACATACTGGCAGTTGAAACGCAGAATGCAGGGAAAGTCACCGATGTAAATCTGCTCAGAAGTTTTGATCGACGACTTAAAGAAACGATCGCCAATTTAGACAAAATTCCTAACTTCCCCGGCTTTGGGTATCAACAAGCTAGAGCAGATTTGCTGCAACTGCGCCCGAGTTTGGTTCCAGTAGCGCAAAATTTACAGGCTGCAGAAAGTCTAGAAAAAGCTCAACAATTGGCGATGGAAGCTGCTGTAGTTGTGCAAAAACCGCCTCATCCGATGGAAGTTTGGCATCAGTCGCAAAGTAAATGGCAACAGGCGATCGCACTTTTAGAAGCGATCGATTCACGTACACCTGTTTATAATTTAGCTCAAAATAAGTTATCTAATTACCGAGCCAATCGCGCTGTTATCGGTCAAAGAGTTGCGATCGCTCAAAAAGCTGCAAATTTCAGCAACCAAGGTTCTTTGAAAGTTCAAAAGGGAGATGTTCCGGGGGCGATCGCCAATTTTACTCAGGCTTTAGCGCTGAATCCGAACATACCTCAAGCTTACCTCGGATTGGGGATTGCTACTGGCCAACAGGGAAACAAGCAGCAGGCAATTTACAATTACGATCGAGCGCTGCAATTTAATCCTAACTTGGCAGAAGCTTATTTCGGTCGCGGTCAAGCATACTATGAATTGGGAAACAAGCAAAAGGCGATCGGGGATTACGAACAAGCTATTCGCGTTAATCCTAATTATGGTTTGGCTTATTTGGAACGAGGTGCTATTCGCTGTATGCTGGGAACAAAATCGCAAGCAGTATCAGATTTTCAACAAGCTGGAGAACTTTTCTCAAAGCAGGGAGACGGAAATAATTACCAATTAGCACAAAGCTTTATTAAAGATTGTCAAGAACCGAGTGTACAGGCTGCAATCTGCGATTATCGAAGGAACATAGACTCCTTCGGCAGACCCTGCGGTCGATCTGTTAATGTTCCGATTATAATTAGAAGAAAATCGGCGATCGCTACCTCAAGTTCGGGTTCTACTGATGTTAAAAGCAATAGCAGCCCCGAAAAAATAGCGCCGGAAAATTCTGATAGCAGCAGCACCAGAACTCGCAGCAGGAGAAGAAGTAAAAGGTAAACCGCTGTTGCATTAGTTAGTAGATGACAAAATCTGCTGGTAAGCATCGATGGTTTGTCGGGCGATCGCCTCCCAGTTATAATACTTTTCGGCATACTCTTTGCCGTTTAATCCCCGCCGCTGGCGCTCCTGTGGGTTCAGAAGTGCTGATTTGATTGAATTGGCGATCGCCCCTACTTCCAAAGGCCCCACCCAACCAGCCTCTGCTTGCTGTATGTCTTCCGCAATATGTATGCGATCGGAAATTACGACAGGTACACCGGCGGCCATCGCTTCCGCTACAGCAATGCCAAAGTTTTCGTAGTAGGAAGGCAATACAAATAAGTCGGCTTTTCTCAATAGTGCAACTTTTGGATCGCCACTAACAAAGCCAGTGATTGTTGTAGATTTTCCTAAACTTGAATTTTGGATTTTTTCTTGAATTTTTGTTTCATAACCTGCATCTTGCGGATTGGAACCTGCTAAAATAAAATGAAAATTCATGCCTTCTGCCAAAAGACTTTCCAGTGCGGGAATTAGCAAATCTAACCCTTTTTTGGGTTCGATCCGCGACATAAATAATATTATTGGTATTTCAGAATCCGGCAATATATCAGAATAAAAATCGGCCCTCACCCCCAATGGAATCACCAAATCTTGTGACACAGGCATCTTGCCTGTGTTATCTTGTGGCAAAAAATCTTGTGGCACGGGCATCTTGCCTGTCCCTCCCAAACCAAATCTTTCTGATATTTTAGCTTCTTGCTTGCTGGTGAAATGAATTGCTGCTGCACCTGCTAAATTAG
This sequence comes from Microcoleus sp. N3A4, assembly GCF_036701805.1. Taxonomy (NCBI): domain Bacteria; kingdom Bacillati; phylum Cyanobacteriota; class Cyanophyceae; order Oscillatoriales; family Microcoleaceae; genus Microcoleus; species Microcoleus sp. N3A4. The sequence continues at coordinate 68,388 of NZ_JAUBRJ010000018.1, read as the reverse complement.
GGCGTTCTAAAACTGCTGCATAAATCTGTTTTAAGCGCTTTTTTTTCTGCAAGTCTGCGGGGTCAAGCATACCGCAGGGACGGATAATATACGGTAAGTGGCGATATCTAGCAATTGTGGCGGCAAAGGTAGTTACTGGCGAGAATAAAGCGTGAATGTGGGCGAGGTCAAATTGTTGTGCATTTGCATTCAACCACTGCAATAACGAGAGAGAAAACTTATATCTACGAAACGGAGAACAGCGGAAATAAATAATCTGATAACCATTTTGTTGTATTGGTTGATTTAGAGTCACATCTAAGGGAATTTGACCGATATCTCCGTTAGAATCTGTGGTGATAATTGTGACATCGATGCCTTGGGAAGCGAGGGCCGCAGAAAGTCCGAGTACCATTTGACTTGGGCCGCCGTAGACGAGGGAAATTGAGGGGATAATTTGGAGAATTCGCATGGTTAGCACTTGGTGTTAGCTGAGGTAGCTGGTTGTGTTATCATAGAAAGAATTGCAAAATTTGCACGTTATACTAATTTAGGCGATCGGAGGCAAGTTATGCTGATTGGATTCAGCGTCGGCAACTACAAATCTTTTAAAGAAACTGTCACCCTCAGCATGGTAGCCTCGTCAATTAATGAGGAAGACAAAGAGCTGAACGAAAATAATGTATTCCCAATTAAGGATAAGTTAAGCTTACTCAAAAGTGCTGCTATTTATGGAGCTAACGCCAGTGGTAAGAGCAACCTTGTTGCTGCTATTAACTTTATGAAATGGTTTGTCCTCAACTCATCCAAAGAAACGCAAGTTTCAGACGCGATCGATATTGAAGCATTCAGGCTAAGTACGGAGACAGAAAAAGAGCCGTCTTTCTTTGAAATCGTTTTTCTACTAGAAGACAAAACTTTTAGGTACGGTTTTGAGGTGAACGCGCGGGAAGTTGTTTCTGAGTGGCTATTTCAAGCTGATAAAAGTGAAGAAAAAATGCTTTTTGAACGGGATTTTGATAATTATATATTAGATGATTTTCCAGAGGGACAAGGCATTAGGGATAAAACCAGAAGTAATGCTTTATTTCTTTCTGTTGTCGCACAATTTAATGGTAAAATTTCTGGTAAAATATTGCTGTGGTTCAGTAAAAATTTGCAATTGATATCAGGCTTGCAAGATACACAATACCGCGAGGAAACTTTAGAGTCTTTTGAGAACGATCGCCACAGACATGATATTATTGAATTTATCAAGAAATTAGACTTAGGGATTGCTGATATTCAAATCAAAAAGTATATTTCCCAGAAAACCGCTATGTTCGGTATATATGAAGTAGGCGTTAAAACAGTTCACCGGAAATATGATGCTGATGGGAAACAGACTGCTATAGAATTATTTGATATCGAAACGCACGAATCCGAGGGAACAAACAAACTGTTTGCATTAGCAGGCCTTCTTCTGGATACTTTCAGGACAGGAAAGATTTTATTAATTGATGAACTTGATGCCAGACTGCATCCGCTGATTACTCGCGAATTAATCTGCTTATTCAATTCTAACGAGACTAATCCGCACAACGCACAGCTTATATTCACGACACACGACACAAACTTGCTCAGCAGCAAGACTTTTCGTAAGGATCAAATATGGTTTACCGAAAAGAACAACAAGGGTGCTACTGATTTGTACTCTTTGGTAGAGTATAAAGTAGGAAAAAATGCCTCATTTGAGCGGGATTACCTGATCGGCAAGTATGGCGCTATCCCTTTTATTGGTAATTTTAAAGAACTAATAGGTGAACTTCATGAATAAAAAAAGTTCGTCTAAAAGAACAAATATTGATTACTACAATAGAAAGGTTAAAACTAGAAGATGGTTTTTAATCGTGTGCGAAGGTGAGAAAACAGAACCCAAATATTTTAAAAGTTTCCCGGTAGACACAAAGGTAATTAATCTAGATATTAAAGGAGAAGGAAAAAATACGAAGAGTTTAGTAGAAAAAGCTATTGAGTTAAAAAACAACTCAGAATCCGACGAAAAAGACCGATTTTGGTGCGTGTTCGATCGCGATAGAAACGATAAAAATCCTCACGACGCGCAAAATTTTAATACAGCTATAACTCTTGCCAAAACTAACGGCATTAAAGTAGCTTACTCCAATGATGCTTTTGAACTTTGGTATTTACTGCACTTCCATTTTTATAATACGGGAATTTCTCGCAAAGATTATCAAAATATGCTAACCAAGTTACTGGGACACAAGTATCAGAAAAACAGCGAGACAATTTATGAGGAACTAAAAGACAAACAGCAAGATGCAATTAAACACGCAAAACGGCTTTTACAGGAATACGATCGCCCCAATCCTGAAACTGACAATCCTTCAACAACAGTACATTTGCTAGTCGAAGAACTTAACAGTTTTATTCCTGATTGATGAGGAATTTTGGCAGTACATACATCTGATTATCAAAAGACCTCAGAAACCCGGTTTCTTCGTATATTTCTCGTGACTGGTCGCAAAACTCGTAGAAACCCGGTTTCTAGCCACCCCATGCGTAAGCCCTGCAACTTTCACTGCAATAGACCTCTTGCAAAAATAATTAGGACGGGCTCTTCGGCCCGTCCCACAAGAAAAAATAACTCTTGTGGGACGGGCCGAAGAGCCCGTCCCATCACTTGATGAAAGGATTTTTGCAAGAGGTCTAATAACGAGAGTGAAAACTTATATCTACGAAACGGAAAACAGCGGAAATAAATAATTTGATAGCCGTTTTGTTGTATTGGTTGATTTAGAGTCACATCTAAGGGAATTTGACCGATATCTCCGTTAGAATCTGTGGTGATAATTGTGACATCGATGCCTTGGGAAGCGAGGGCCGCAGAAAGTCCGAGTACCATTTGACTTGGGCCGCCGTAGACGAGGGAAATTGAGGGGATAATTTGGAGAATTCGCATGGGGACTCGTTCTTTAAATCAACAAACCAACATCTCCCATGACAAATTTAATTATCTGGAAAAGGCTGCCCCTCTAGCTGTTCCGCTTCCTCTCTCTTTGTTGCTGTAATTTGGGTATTGTGAGCCATTGTCTTGGAAAATTCATACATTTCACTGGCTTTTGCTTCCGCAGCTTTCACAATTTCAAGGATTTCCAGGAGTTGGCTTTCATCTGGTAATTGTTTCATGGCAATGCTTCTAATCTCTCAACTACTTTGTCTATCATAATTTTCGATTCGGGAGCCATATTTAGCAAGGCTGCTAAAGAATCTGCTGCTTTTTGAACATCTTCATCGGGCACACCAGCCATCAATATATTGCCCACAATGTGCTCTGCTTGTAAGCGAGTACCTGCTACGTTGAATTGAAAATTGGTGATGGAAGAAAAGTATTGCATCAGTATTTCATTCTGGGGAAAAAGAGACATTGCTCTTCTAAGTGCAAAAAGTCCCTGCGTTGCTTGGCGTTCGGTATCGTTTAGTACCTGGTAGAGTTCGTCAATCAAAGAGCGTATGTCGGAAGGAATAGACATTTACTACAGCTTTTATTTAACACTTGCATTATACTGCTAAAAATTACAACAATTCTTTGTAAAATTCCAACAACTGCTCAGCTAAAGCTTTATTGGTATAATTGCTCATCGCTCTATGATAACCCCGATCGCCCAAATCAGCAGCCAACTCCCGCCGCTCCATCAATTGCTGCAAACAATCTCGTAAAACCCCTGCATTTCCCTCGGGGAATACTAACCCCGCATCGCCGATGACGTGGGGAATTTCCCCGCAGTCGGAACCGATAACCGGAATGTGACAAGCCATCGCTTCGATTAAAACGTGACCGAATTGTTCTTTCCAGCCCACAGCGGTCAAAGTTTTGAATTTATAGCTGGTTTGCGAAGGCAATACCAAACAGTTCATTAAGTTAATGTAGGGGGGTATTTCCTCGTGCGAAACGCTTTCTACCCAAATTATTCGATCGCTGATTCCCCATTCAATACATTTTTCGGCGAGTTGCGTCCGCAATTTTCCTTGTCCTACTAACAGCCACTTCCAAGATAGTTTTTTTAACCCTGACAAGGCCTCAGCTAAAGTTAACAATCCTTTTTCTTCGACAAATCGCCCTACAAATCCTACCACAAAATCGGTCGGTTCAATGCCGAACCTGCGGGATAAATCAGCGTCTTTACCAGTGCGGCGAAACAAAGTTTCATCTACTCCGAGTTGTGGCATTACTTTCACCGCACCTTGATAGCCCCGCTGCTGCAAAATTTTAGCTCCATCTAGATTCCCTGCAATAATTCCGTCGGTGTGCTGAAGATTGTAATTTTCTAAGATTGAAACAGGCCACTTTAATTTATAAGGCAGATTCCACCAGGTAAATAATATATTTTTTGCTTTGAGTTTGAGCAGTTTATTTAAAAATATTAATTGCGCGCAAGCGAGGGATTTTGAACCTTGTTCAACTTGGATAATCTGCGGTCTAAATTTTTCTAAAATCTCAATTAAATCAGTACCAAATGTTAGCAATCCTTGATTGTTCTGGCTGTAATTGGAGACTGCGACTACTTTAAATGAGCCTTCTTGACAGAATTGTGTTTCTATAATTTTATTTTGTACGCCTCCGGGTTTCCAACGCTGCGGCACTACAAGTGTTACTTCAATTTCTGGTTCTAGGCTTGCTAATATCTTGAATTTTTCCCGATTTATGTCCACAATATAGGTGTGGCTGGCAACGAGGATTCTCATTTTTTATTCATTGGTAATTGGAAATTGGTAATAAAAATTATTTACCGTTAATGTTATCTTGACGGGTGTAAATTTGTCCGTCGTTCCATAGAGACTGAATTAATGTATTGAGGACACTCATAAAACCTAGGAGATAAAAACTCAATCGAACGATAATTTTAATGGGCGATCGGCTTTTATGGCAAGGCGGATTCCCCAAAACGTGGCAGTCAAAGAGTTTGGCAAAAAATCGCAGGCATTGAAAAGCTGTTAAATTTGTCAATCCCATTAGAAAGTGATTGTGATAAAATGTGACTTGATATTCGATCGATCGCGTACTGACATCGTGACATCCGCCGCTCTCTTCCCCAAAGTGAACTAAACACGCATTGGGATCGTACCAAATTTTCATGCCAGTCGATCGCAATCTCAAACAAAAATCCGACTCCTCCCGCACCGCACTCCCTACAAATCGCTCGTCAAACCTCAGCCCGCACTCGGCAAAAACCTGCCGGCGAAATGACATATTGCAGCCTCTAGCCGAGAGCACCTGCTGCGGTTTTACTGTATGCACCAAATCGATAAAATACCAGGCAATGCCCGCATCCATCGCTTCTGAGGGCAAATATTCGATCGCCAAATCGCCTCCAGAAAAATCCAATTTCATTCTGTCAAAAACCCTGCCCGCGACACATCCCACATCGGGTTTTTCTAAATAATTGCCAGCGTGAGCCGCCAAAAAACCATCTGGCAATTGTACATCATCATCAATAAATAAAATAATCTCTCCAACTGCGCGCCGCACTGCATAATTTCGAGCTCCCGGCAAACTCGCCCAATCTACTCGAAACCACCGAATTTTGCCAGCATTTGCCAATTCCTCTAAATAAACTTGAGTTTCTGATTCGTGGGTGCGAGTTTGATCGATTACCAGCACTTCAAAATTCGGGTAATTTTGCCGAATCACATCAGCCAATGTCTCTCGCAGAGGTTGCTCGCGGTTGTAGGTGGGTATCACAACAGAAATCATCATTTGCAGTTGCCACTTTCCTTATTTCTCTACACGCCAAAGCCAAACAGCGCCCGGCTGGTAAATTGGTGTGATTTTATATTTTTGCACTTTTTCTAGTTCAAATTGCAATGCTTCTGTAGCTCGGTATAGAAATACATCGCTAAAACCATCAGGAATTTTGACTTGTTCAGGTTTAACTGCTAGCAAAAGCTGTGTTTGCGGCTTCAGCAGATAGCTGACAGACAGTATTTTTCCTGTGATGTTGTTGCCTCCGTGAGTGATTACTAAAGGTTTTTGGGCTTGATTGACAATTGCGGCTACTTGGGGATTGTATTCAGTGCTAGAAGGATATTTGTTCCACCAAAGTTGCGACTGTAAGCTGACGGCACAAGAAACTATTCCACTCGATATTAGCACTATTAAACCGAGCTGCCACAGTTTTTGTTGTCTGGAATTGGTGGCGGCTGCAATTTTATCGGTAAATAGGTAGGCAACAGCTATCTGGATTGCTAAAATATAGGGAACCAGATAGCGATCGGCAACGCCTCCCACTGCTATCAATACTATCGCTGTAATTCCGATCGCTGTCAATACAAACAGCCAAACTCGTTTGGGAGTTGAGCGGCAGAGTGTGTATATTGAATGTACGATCGCTAACAGCAATAGGGCGGCGACAATCAGTCTGATTAAATTTGTAGCAATACCGCTCGAACACAATTTGATAATTCCGCCCGTCCAATGCGTGTCGATAAACATTCGGCAGGTGATGATGATTAAAGATTTAAGTGAAGATATGAAAGACAGGGAAAGGCGCGGCAAGCCTACTGTTGCTTCGATTTTTGGCGCGTTATAAAGTAATACCCAAATCCAAGGAGCAAAAATAATTATTGCTGCCGCTGAAGCTAGTAAATAAGCAACTAATGTCTTGCCAAAACGCCAATCTTCAGTTAAAATTACATAGATGCCGTGGGCGAATATTACTAAATAAAATAATAAACTAGAATACAGTCCTAAAGTCAGGGCGATCGCATAAATAAACCAAATAGCCTTGCTCAATTTAGATGTCGCGGGAGATTTTTGTAGGGCGATTGCCCGCAGCAGAATTGCATTCGACAACAAAACCAAGACTGCAAACATCATGTAGGGTCTTGCTTCTTGCGCGTACAAGACGTGAAAGGGTGAAACAGCGACGATTGTAACAGCCACCCATCCCACAGACGCAGAGCGAAATAATTCCCAGCACAGCCAATAAATGCTGGGAAAAACTAACAAACTAATCCAAGCTGAAAGACTTCTGACAGTCGCCACTTGCGGGTCGAACAACTGCACCCAAAATCTGGCTAAAATAAAATACAGCGGCGACAGTTGAGGTTCTTCTGTAGCTAAACCTTTAACAGTATCCAACCAACTTTTTTCGGGATTTATCTGCTGGTATTTCTGCTGCAAATCGGCGACGCAAATTATTTTTCCTTGAAAATCTTGCTGCACCATTTCCGTCCAAGTGTAGCCAGAAATTCGGAGCGAGGTGATAGATTCGTCGAAGGAGTAGACTTTGCGATCGAGGTCAGTAAAGCGAAAAAATATCCCCGTTATTAATATTACGACAATTAAAACTTTTAACGAAATTCGATGCAGCCGCCCATTTTGAATTGATTTACTCTTCATAAAATCAGAAATGGGAAAAGGGAGAAAGAAGGATTTAGTTATTTAGGAGAGAGGGAATAACCAAGAGGGAATAAAGAATGAGAAATTGGTTTCAATAGCCCCTATATTTATCTAGAGGCTTCTTCCTTCTTCCTTCTTCCTTCTTCCTTCTTCCCTCTTCCTTCTTCCTTCTTCCCTCTTCCTTCTCCGTTCTTCCTTCAGATTAATTTGCCATTTCCATCAAATAGCGATGTGTTGCCCAACGGCTAAAACTAAATTTTCTGTCCAGAAATTAGCCAATTCGGCGCTGACAGCTTCCACCATAACTCGGATCAGGGGTTCAGTGCCTGAAGCGCGAACCAAAACCCGTCCCTGTTCTCCCATTGCAGTTGTAGCACGATCGATCGCATTTTGCATTGCTTCGCACTCGTGCCATTTCAGGCGTTTTTCGCGATCTTCCACCCGAATATTTCGCAGCAACTGCGGATAAGTTTGGAAACTGCCACTTACCAATTGTGCCAAAGATTGCCCGGACTGGCGCACCAGCGAAGCCAGATGCAAAGCTGTTAGCAAACCGTCGCCGCTGATACCGTAATGCGGACAAAGAATGTGTCCAGACTGTTCGCCGCCCAACATCGCACCAGTGCGCTGCATTTCAGCGTGAACGTACTGATCTCCGACGTTGGTTCTAGTTAGTTTGCCGCCCAATTCTTCCCAAGCTCGCTCGAAGCCGAGGTTAGCCATTACAGTAGAAATAATTAAATTGGACGGTAACTGTTCGGAGTCGCGCAACTGCCGACCCCACAGATAAAGAATGTAATCGCCGTCAATCGATCGACCTTGGTTGTCAACACCCAAAACTCGATCGGCATCGCCGTCAAAAGCAAATCCCAAATCAGCATTGTGTTCCAAAACCGCCGCTTGCAAACTGTCAAGATGAGTAGAACCGCAGTTAACATTAATACGAGATCCATCAGGAGAGTCGTGCAAACAGATCACCTCCGCCCCCATTTGTGCGAACACCGCCGGCGCCAAACCCGCAGCCGCCCCCCAAGCCAAATCCAAAACTATCCGCATTCCCTCCAAATTCATCTGTTGCAGCGAATCACAGAGCGAAGTGGCATAATCTTTCACCAACTCAGACCGATGGTAGTGCTGCCCCCAACCCAAGCTAGCAACCGGAACCTTTGCCCCCCGGATTCCCGCTTCGATTTGTTCCTGCAACTGCTGCGACAGCTTCGAGCCGTTTGAGCCGAAAAACTTAAGGCCGTTGTCTTCTGGGGGATTGTGAGAAGCCGAAATCATCACTCCGCCGACCGACTCCGAAACGCTTGCCAGATAAGCAACGCAGGGAGTGGGACACAATCCCAAATTCCACACTTCCAAACCGGCGGCCGTCAAACCCGCTGACAGTGCCATTGCCAGCATATCGCTGGAATTCCTGCTGTCTTGCCCCAAAATCACAGGCCCCTGGTTGGGGGAATGTTGCCGTAGAACTTGTCCAGCCCAGAAGCCCACTTGCAGGGCTAGGGGTGCATTCAGCAATTCTCCAACTTTCCCGCGAATGCCGTCTGTGCCGAAGAGTTTGGTATTGGGCAGGGGGAGGCTATCTCCCAGCAGAATCGTATCGCGTTTGACTGGCTGTACCGAGTTAGCAGCCGGAAACTCGCTGCCACGAGGGCGCGAAGGTGTCTGAACCATATTCACTCCTTTAGGAATATTCACACTCACACTTTGGGTTCATGTTACAACTGAAAGTCTTTATTTTCAGCCTAAACTCCATTTATTTCGTCAATTGCTGAGGCAACTTGCTCTGACAACCTACGCACAAAGCTTAACTTCATCGGAAAAATTTGTATTGTATCCAAGGGAAAAACTTTGAGTCCCGGGCGCGCCAACGCCATGAAACCCGGTTTCTTTCTGCCTCCAGGCTTGACGCTGCTGCTGTTTGAGCCTCTCAGGCACTGCGTGTGTAGAAGGTTAATGCTGTATTGCCGTATACTTTCTGGCGGCAAATTTCTAGGCCGGAAATTGGTTGTGCCGATCGCTCCGGGCTGTGTTCGACGGCCATTTCGCCGTTTGGTGCTAGCATTTCTTGGCTGGCGATCGCGTTTAACACAGGTTCGTACAAGTCGCTGGCGTAGGGCGGATCGAAGTAAATGCGATCGAACTGCTGCCCCGCTAGTGCCGCCAATTTCGCCGTCGCGTTTCCCCGCAATATTTGGAAGGTTTGGGATGAGTCTGCTACTTGCTCCCAGTTTTGGCGGATAATCGCACAAGCTTTCGCCGACTGTTCGATGCCAGTGACACTCGCGGCTTGCCGACACAAAGCTTCTGCACCCATCGAACCACTGCCGGTACAAATGTCAAGCCATCTGCAATTTGCGATCGTCCCTTGCCAAATATTAAATAAAGCTTCTCTGACTCGCGAAGGTGTAGGGCGAGTTGCGAGTCCCGGCAGGGTTTTTATTTGGCGATTGCCATAGATTCTTAAAGTCATTTAGGAACAAGGAAGAAGGAAGAACACTTTTAAAAATGTTAGGACTAAGGCCAAGTGTCACAAATAAGGGTGAAATTTGAGGTATGTAGTTGCGCTTCAGCGCTCTTAGATTAGGAAAGAGCCATGTTAGGACTAAGGCCAAGTGTCACAAAGAAAGGTTAAATTTGAGGTATGTAGTTGCGCTTTAGCGCTCTTAGATTAGGAAAGAGCCATGTTAGGACTAAGACCAAGTGTCACAAATAAGGGTGAAATTTGAGGTATGTAGTTGCGCTTTAGCGCTCTTAGATTAGGAAAGAGCCATGTTAGGACTAAGGCCAAGTGTCACAAATAAGGGTGAAATTTGAGGTATGTAGTTGCGCTTTAGCGCTCTTAGATTAGGAAAGAGCGCTGAAGCGCAACTACATACCTTTTAATAAAGAGCGCTGAAGCGCAACTACATACCTTTTAATAAAGAGCGCTGAAGCGCAACTACATACCTTTTAATTCGGAATTATATCCGATCGAGTTCTGTAGATACCGTAGTAGGGTGCGGCTCCATCAATCATCTACTTGGGAAGGTTGAAAATCTCACAGCGACGCACCATACCAGGACGATGCAACCGAATTTGATCTCAAACCCGGTTTCGGCAATCTACCGGGTTTTTTTTAAGACTCATGCCACCTAAGCGGCGACTTTTTCCCTCACCAGACTGACAAAATTTGACAGCATTTGCAATCCCGTACTCGACGACTTTTCCGGGTGAAATTGCACGGCCATCAGATTGTCTTTAGCTATAGCCGCCGTCACGTTTTGACTGCCGTGAGTCACAATTGCCGATCGCACTTCCAAATCCACCGGATCGACATAATAAGAATGCACGAAATAAACCCAAGGATCGGACGGTAAATTTTGCCACAGCGGCAAATTCTGCTGAGTCAATTCCAATTGATTCCATCCCATGTGCGGAATTGTCAAACCCGGTTCCGATCGAAATCGGCGCACTTTTCCCGCAATAACGCCCAATCCCGGTTCTACGCCTTCTTCGGAACTTTCAAACAGAATTTGCAAACCCAAACAAATGCCTAAAAAAGGTTTCCCCGAGGCGATCGCACTTTTTATCGGTTCTATCAAATTGCGCGATCGTAAATTCTGCATTGCCGGGTCAAACGAACCAACTCCCGGCAAAACCACCGCATCAGCCTGCTCGATTATAGCAGGAGAATCTGTAATTTTTGGCACTGCACCCACATTTTCCAAGCCTTTACAGACCGAGTGCAGATTGCCCATGCCATAGTCTATTACTGCAATGACAGACATTGACTTACTTGCCTTATATTATCAATATCAGTATTATTGCACAAATATGACGGCGAAAATCCTGCTAACCTCATTTGATACTTGGCTTCCCCATCAGCAATCCAACTCTTCGGACGACTTATTAGCTAAGATTTCCCAAATCAAATCTTTGCCTGATTCCCTGACTTTTTTGAGGAAACTGCCAGTAGATTTTCAGCTAGCACCGAATTTGGCGATCGCCCAAATCAACCAAATCCAACCCGACACTATTATCTGCTGCGGCATGGCCGAAAGCCGGCAAAAATTAACCGTAGAATCCTGCGCTTGCTGCGATAGCGACATTCTGAAAACAGCAGTTAATCTCGAACCGCTAGTCGCTGATTTAGCTGCAACAGAAATCAGTCACGAAGCAGGAAAATTTGTATGCGAATCCCTATATTATGCGGTTTTAAAACATATTTGCGATTCTCAAACAGCCGCTCAATGTATTTTCGTCCACGTACCAATTTTAACTACCGAAAACACTGACAAGATTGTCGCCGATTTTGTATTAATTATGCACCGCTTAACTCTCGCAGCTCATAAATAATATCAAATCCGGTAGCATCGGAATTATGAGTGCGAGCGTCTCGCTCGCGATCTGTAGCCGCGAGCGAGACGCTCGCACTGCTATCATCCAAATATATGATTCCGATGCAACCGGAAATGATATAAGTCGCTATAATCTGACATCTGGCACAATTCTCAAGAACAGGCAAGATGCCTGTTCCACAAAGAGTTTTTACTGACAATTGCCAATTGCCAACTTTCTAACCGCCGTAATTCCAACCGGTGCTTTCTAGCAGCAACGGATTGCCTTCTCGGTGGACGCCGGCGGCCAAAACTTCTCCCACATAAACCGTGTGATCCCCGTGTTCCACAGCACCGACAACTTTGCACTCGATGTAACCCAGAGAATCCGAGATAATCGGACAACCAGTTTCCGCGCCGGGATAAAATTCTACATCCTCAAATTTATTGCCAACGCGGCGCTGCTGTTTGAAGAATTTCTGGGCTAACTCTTTCTGTCCTGCTTCTAGGAAACTCAAAGCAAAGACACCGCTGGCTTTGATCATGCTGTGGGATTTGGAGTCTTGCTTGACGCAGTTGACAACTAAGGGAGGGGTAAAGGAAGATTGCATCACCCAGCTAGCGGTGAAACCGTTGACTTCCTCCCCGTCTTTGACACCGCAGATGTACAATCCGTGAGGGATTTTCCGCAAGATGGTCTTTTTAGCTTGTTCGTCTAGCACGGGCTTACCTGTTCGATCGATAATTCTACACCGCTCAGTTTACCAATGTCGGACCCACAAACCCACCTGTCTTAAGGGCTATTCGCTAATATTGCCTTTTTCGTTCCCAAACTTGACACCAGTTTTAAGTGAAAATTAACAACTCAAAACTATTATGAAACTCCATACTTTTTAAACCAATCTTGCATCCGTTTCCAACCATCCTCAGCTTCTTTTTTCCGGTAACTGGGGCGATAGTCGGCGTTAAAAGCGTGCGGCGCATCTGGATAAAGCACAATTTCGGAACCGCTGCTACCAGTTTTGAGAACTTCCCGCATTTTCTCGACGGTATCGTTGGGAATTGACTCGTCTTTGCCACCGTAAAGCCCCAATACAGGCACTTTCAAACTTGCTGCAAGGTCGATCGGCTGTTTGGGAGTTAAAGCCGTAGAAGCGGCAACCAAACGCCCGTACCAAGCCACTCCAGCTTTGACTTTTGGGTTGTGAGAAGAGTACAGCCAAACAATTCTGCCACCCCAGCAAAATCCTGTAATTCCCAACTTATTAATATTGCCTTTTCCTGACTTTTGTGCCCACTCTACGGTAGCATCTAAATCGGACATCACTTGAGCGTCGGGAACTTTCGAGACAACTTTACTCCTAATTTCTTGAACCTCGGTGATTTTAGAAACATCACCTTGACGGGCAAACATTTCTGGGGCGATCGCTAAATAACCTAATTTAGCAAAACGGCGGCAAATATCTTGAATGTGGGCGTGAACTCCGAAGATTTCTTGAATTACTAAAATTACTGGAAAATTGCTGCCGCTGGCTGGCATTGCTCTGTAGGCTGGAATTGAGCCGTCTTTCACGGGAATTTTTACCTCACCTGCTATTAAACCAGCAGCATCGGTATTGATAACGGCAGCCGCAATAGGATGAACTGCTAAGGCAAATCCGGCGCTTAATGCGGTGACAATGATAAATTGTCTGCGAGTTAAGTCTTTCATTTGTTTATTGGTTATTGGTTATTGGTTATTGGTTATTAGTTTTTATTCTGTAGGTTGGGTTGAGGAACGAAACCCAACGGACAACTGCCAACGGACAACTGCCTGCTGACTACTGACGGAAAAGCCGATCGTGCTCTGGATGGTACAAGCGCGATCGCCCTTCTGCTGATTTTCCCAACGCCGGACTAATAACATACATTGTCGTTCTGATCAAATTATTTTCGCGCGTAGCAACGGCCATTTTGTCAAGGGGAACTAGCACAATTTTTTCATCCGGCCAGCCCAACCGATAACAAATCGCTACAGGCAAATCAGATGGGTAATGTTCCATCAATTTAGCTTGAGCCTGTTCGACATGGCGGGCGCTCAAATACAGGCACAAACTCGCTTGATGAGCCGCTAAACTCGCCAATTCTTCGCGTTCCGGTACTTCGGTTCTGCCGCTAATTCGCGTCAAAATAATTGTCTGCACTAATCCGGGAACTGTCAACTCAATTTTAAGTTTAGCCGCCGCAAGTTGGAAAGCGCTAATTCCCGGGATTACCTCAAAAGCAATTCCCTCGGAGGCCAAAGCTTGCATTTGTTCGCCGACAGCCCCGTAGAGACAGGGATCGCCGGAATGGAGGCGGACGACGCTTTTTCCGTCGCGCACTCGTTCCACCATCAAAGGTACAATCTCTTCGAGGGTCTTATCCGCAGTTTGGATAACTTCAGCATCCGCGCGTACCCCCTGCAAAATTTGCTCTGGGACTAGCGAATCAGCAAATAATATGACATCAGCAGCAGCCAGTAATTTTTGAGCCTTAACGGTCAACAAATCCGGGTCTCCCGGGCCTGCACCTACAATGTATACACCTGGAATTAGGGATTCAATCTCTGTCAAACTCATTGCGGCTAAAAAATTTTCTAAATTTACGGGCGCTTCCGGATGCACCTATTTTGGTTGGAAGTAAGGGATGGTAGATGCACCCTGGTTTTAAACCCTAGAGACTAACCTCTCTGGGGTTTTTTATTTATCCTCTGGGAATTTTTGAGCGATCTTTGCCCGATCGCTATTGGGGGAGACAACATCGGGCAAAGGTCGATCGAGCGCATAAAGCCAAGTCAACCCGCCTAACCCTAAAACAATCCCAGTCAAGCTTACCATCTGTGCAGCCCGCAGCGGCCCAAACATCAAACTGTCAGTTCGCAACCCTTCAATCCAGACTCTACCGGAACTGTAAGCTGCGATGTAAACCAAAAATAAAGCACCGGTTTTCAAGCGAATTTTGCCCTGCAAATCGCGGAAAAACAAAGTCAGAAGCAACCCAAATACTGTCAAATTCCACAGGGATTCGTAGAGAAATGTGGGGTGGAAGTATTCAAAATTAGCATAAGCGGGCGGGCGGCTGTTTGGGGGAATATAGAGTTTCCAAGGCAAATCCGTAGGACTGCCAAAAGCTTCGGAGTTAAAGAAATTTCCCCAGCGTCCCATCGCCTGACCGAGAATTGCCGAAGGCGCGATTAAATCTGCCAATTGCCAAAAAGAAACTCGCTGGATTTTCGCAAAAATTAAAGCTGCGATCGTGCCACCCAAAATCGCACCGTGAATGGCAATTCCGCCTTTCCAAATCGCAATAATATCTTCAGGCCTCTGGGCGTATTGCTGCCACTCGAAAGCCACGTAATAAATTCGAGCGCAGGGAATAGCGCCCAGAACCAGCCAAATTGCCAAATCGCCCAGCAATTCCGGGTTGACGCGGCGCTTTTGGGCCAAGTATTGGGACAGACTCACCCCAATCAAGACGGCAGAAGCTATCAACAGCCCGTACCAGCGGATGGCTAGGGGGCCGAGTTGAAAGATAATCGGGCCCGGCGATGTAAATTGAAACCCCAAGGGTAGCGCAAGAATATTTAGCACCATAAAAGTTGCATTAATTGTGGTAGAAAGCTGTCAAATTTGCACACCCTTTAACAAACTACAGAGTTTATTTTAGGTGGCGGCGGTCATTTACACGCAATATTTGGGGAATTTTACCAAAAATTAACTGGATTCTTGATTTTGCAGATTGCTGTCTGGAGTTTTTTTTGTGAGTCCACAATAAGAGCCCCCTAACCCCCCTTTTTTTAGGGGGGAACCGGATTATTCTTAAACTTGCCCTTATTAAGGGATTTAGCCGGATCGAGTTTCCGCCTTCTGCTTTCTGCATAAGTGCCTTCTGGAGGATTAACGGCCGCTTTGGTCGATAAGTTTTAATATAGAGGGTAGCTTTAAATTTTCTGATGACTTATGTCTCCTACTTCCGTTTCTCAGGTGTACTCTTCTGGTAATTCCAGGGGTGCGAATCAGTCTCGCAAGACTGCTGCTTTGGCTGTTGAGTCTGGTAAAATTCCGCCTTTGCTGGGGGCGAGTTTAGCTGAGTTAACGGAGTGGGTGCAGCAGCAGGGACAACCGGCTTATCGGGGAAAGCAGTTGTACCAGTGGATTTATGAGAAAGGTGCGCGATCGATCTCTGACATTTCTGTATTCTCGAAACAGTGGCGCGAGACTGTTGCTAAAATTCCGATCGGGCGATCGACCATTCACTATCGATCGGTCGCACCAGACGCCACGGTAAAGTATCTCTTAAAATTGGCAGACGGTCAAATCATTGAAACAGTAGGCATTCCCACCGAAAAACGGCTGACTGTGTGCGTCTCAGCCCAAGTTGGCTGCGCGATGGGCTGCGACTTTTGCGCTACCGGAAAAGGCGGTTTCAAGCGCAATTTAGAAGTAAACGAAATCGTCGATCAAGTCTTGACTGTACAGCAAGATTTCGGCCGCCGAGTCAGCCACATCGTATTTATGGGAATGGGCGAACCCCTGCTGAATTTCGATAATGTTGTAGCTGCTGTCAAGTGTTTGAATCAAGACGTAGGAATTGGACAGCGAAACATCACCATTTCCACAGTAGGAATTCGCAATCGCATCAGCCAATTAGCCGAACATCAACTGCAAGTTACCCTCGCCGTCAGCCTCCACGCTTCCAATCAAAGATTGCGCGAAGAGTTAATTCCTAGCGCCCGCCCTTATGTTTTGGGTGAGTTAATCGCAGAATGTCGGGAATATGTGCGATCGACTGGGCGCAGATTGAGTTTTGAATACGTACTTTTAGCAGGTGTGAATGACTTGCCGGAACACGCAGCCGAGTTAGCAACTCACTTGCGCGGTTTTCAGTGTCACGTTAATTTGATTCCTTACAATCCGATTCAGGAAGCTGAATATAAGCGACCGACTCCCAATCGAATTAACAGTTTCGTTTCGGTTTTGAAGGAAAAGAAAATTGCAGTTAGCGTCCGGTATTCTCGCGGCTTAGAAGCAGATGCCGCCTGCGGACAATTGCGGGCATCCGAGGTGTAAGTTTAGGTTTTTCAATGCGAAAAATTATCGTAGGGTGCGTCAGATTGCATGATTTTATCAAAAATCAACCAGCTACGATCTGACGCACCCTACTACTAGCCGTAGGGTGCGTCAGATTGCGTGATTTTATCAAAAATCAACCAGCTACGATCTGACGCACCCTACTACTAAAAATTGCTGTAGGGTGCGTCAGATTGCGTGATTTTATCAAAAATCAATCAGCTACGATCTGACGCACCCTACTACTTTACAAGCGTTTAACAAGTATCCACCGCAACTCTAACGGCGGTGTTTGTTGCACGGGAAATAAATCGCGCCCGCTGGCCCAACTGACAAACCAAGGTGTCGGCGGCCACGCAGAGTCAGGCAAATGTTTTTGTTCGTATTCAATTACAGATTCATCAGAAATAATTTCTAACGGCAAACCCTCTATTGCTGCTTGCAATTCTGGTCTGGTAATCAGATAAGACCAAGATAATTCAGACATTTGTTTTGCCATCTCGTCGGGTTCGTACCCATCAACTGCTAAGAAAGCACTGAATAAGATAAACCCGCCACTTAACACGGCATCGGACATTTTGCCGAGGAAAAGACGCACTTGTTCGGGGTAGCGGAAATGAGAGAGAACTTCGGTAGCAATGGCTAATTTGTACCGATAAGTTTTCATCCTCAATAATGGGTCTAAAACGTCGCCTTGGGTGACATTTACCGGTAAGTTTTCGGCGGTGGCTGCAGATGATAGTTTCTCGGCAAATATGGGTGTTAGTTCGATCGCATCTACGGAATGACCTAACCTTGCTAAAGGCAGACTATTGCGCCCAGGGCCCGCACCGACATCTAAAATAGGTGCTTTTCCCGGTTCGCCTAATTCGGCGGCAGTGGCGATAACTTTGGCATCGGGATGGCTGCCGAATAAAGGTTCGGGGCGAATATCCGGCCAGGTATGATATTTCTGGGCCATCGATTCGACTTGAATCTTGGTATTCATAGTAATGCCGCCGGCTAAACCTGTTTGGGAATTCGCGGGAAAGTATGAGACTATTAGATTAGCGTGGGGGGAATGTTTGAATCCTTCTACTAAGGCGTTGGCGATTAATGTTCGCAAGTTTTCGGTTTGGGCAGCGTCGATGTTTTGCCCGAGAATGTTTAAGAAGTCTGACAGTAATTTTAGATAGTCGTCTAGCATCGATGGCAAGCAAGGCAGATAGAATTCTCCGTTGATGCCGATGCTCTTTTTGAGCCTTTCTTTGAGAATTAATTTCAGGCGATTCGAGTCTATCAGCGGCGGGCCTGTTTCGGGTGATTCGCTGACGGGCAATTCGGGGATAGATGCGGCACTGGTGAGGTTTTTAGTCACAATATTTTTGATTGGATTCGGCAATAAGTGCGATCGCACCGAGCATAATCTTGTGCTCTTGCACCTGAATTCTCGCGTGCAGCGTTTCTGCGGTATCATCAGGCAATACCGGCACCGCAGCCTGCATTAAAATCGGCCCGCTGTCAACTTCTAAACGGGCGATATGCACCGTACATCCGGTGATTTTAACCTTAGCTGCCAGTGCTTGCTCGACGGCGCGAATTCCTGGGAAACTCGGCAGTAAGCTGGGGTGAATGTTAATAACGCGATCGGCAAAAGCATCGAGCAAAACTTTGGTAACGATCCGCATCCAACCCGCCATCACCACCCATTCTACATCATATTCTTGGAAAGTTTTGACAATTTTTGTATCTAATTCTTCGCGGCTTTTGCAGTCGCGGTGATTGAGAAGAATCGCGGGAATACCGTATTTTTCGGCTCTGGCTGCGGCTTTGGCTTCGGGGTTGTTGTAAATTAATACTGGGATTGTAGCATTGAGTTCTTGGTTTTGGATGGCTTGGGCAATTACCTCGAAGTTGCTGCCGCTTCCTGATGCTAGAATTCCTAGTTTTAAGGGCTTACTAAGAGAAACATTTTTTTCGACTTTGGCGGTAGGAATTGGGGGAACAATCAAACAATCTCTGGAATTGGTATTTGCTGTTATCATAAAATTTTTACCTTCATATCACAATAGTCCGAACAGTTTTCAATTCGTAGCCTGAAACACTTTATTTTCCGTTCGTAGCTCGATTATCGAATCGCCTTGAAACCCTTATTCTGTGGTTGGTAATAAATATCTGTCCCAGTTATTTATATCAAAGAGGAATTAATTGGGCATCTAAAGTTGGCTTTGTCGTTATTTATCGGAACTATAGGTCTAGGTGGAGGTATAGTAGAAGGTTTATCGGTTTCGCAAATAAATCCAACGCTAGTTTGAGCATTATCGTCATCGTCTTTAACTTTAACTAAAAAAACTGCACCTGTATAACTTCTAAATTGAGGCTTTTTAGCTTGAACGGTCATAATTACACCTTCGGTTGAACCACTTTCCGGTAAAATTTGATAGCGATAATTTTCTGTATCTAATCTCATTCCTATGCCCAGTTCTTCAAGGGTTGTAGCAAATTTGGTATGTTCTGCGTAGAAGCTTTGTTGCGCCCTAATCGCATACCTAATAAATTCTTCGCCTTCATACACTCGTCGCGGATTTTCTGGTTCTAATAGATTAAATCTTTCGATTTTTGTATTTCGCGGTAAAGCTGTAACTGTAGAAACTTTTTCGAGAAAAATTGCCCCTGCCGTAAAAGTATTTGGTCTGGGTTCTCCTGGCTTTAAACCCATGAGTTCTACACGCAGTTGACCGCGATTGTTGAATTCAAAAATTGTCCGCAAAGTTTCATCGCTGCTAGCTAAATCAATTTGCATGGGTTGGAAGAGCGAGTTAATTTTGTAGCTAAATTCATAGGCGCTAGGATTAGGGAAAGGATAGCCCTTGAGTATAAATAATTTGCCTTCTAGTGTGATAATTACTGTTAAAGGAGTGGGTGATAAATATTTCAGTTGCCACTGTCCTACCAATTTTTCTGCTACAGTTTTGGCTGGGGGATTTGCTTGAGAGATAATTGCCGATCGCAAAGTTGGTCGTTGGGCGATCGCACTCGTACCTACTCTGCTCCAATGTAACAGGCAACAGGCACAAATCAGCAATCTGGAAATATTTAACTTTTTTATACTCATCAATACTAAAGCCCGATCTTCAAAATAATTGTACCACCTGTAACCGGTGCTAATCTGGTCGATCGCTCAAAAAATCTTCCCTGAGAATCGAATAAATTTTGAGATCCCAATATTTGCCTTTCACAAATAGCTGCTGTCGCAAGATCCCTTCCATTTGCATCCCCACTTTTTCCATCACCCGAGCCGAAGCAATATTGTTAACTTCACATCGAGCCACAATTCGATTCAGCAGCATCTCCCGAAAGCCGAATTCAATTATTGCATTAACAGCCTCGCTCATGTATCCTTCTCCCCAATATCTTCTCGAAAGTGCGTAGCCAATTTCCGCGCGGCTGTGCGTCATGCTCCATTCTACAAATCCGCAAGTGCCGATAAATTTTTTCTCGGCTTTGTGGACGATTCCCCAATCTACCAGTTCTCGTCTTTTGTACATTTTAATAATTGACTTGAGAAAGTATCTAGTGTCCTCGATCGAGGTGTGAGTTGACCACATTGTGTATTCTGATACTTCGGGATTTGAGGCATACTCAAACATATCGCTGGCATCGTTTAAAGTGATTTTTCGGAGCAGGAGCCTTTCAGTTTGAATAGTGGGTAAATTGGCTAATATATCGAGAAGGTTCATTTTGACATAGACCTAGATTGTGATACCATTTAAAACTAAAAGCTAAAATTTACAAGCCAATGGTTCAGATTAAATTTGGGCGTTTTAACTGGTTGGATAATGATTCGATCGCAGCTTGGACTTTTCTGGCCCCGGCTTTGCTGTTTCTGGGTACTTTTTTGATTGGGCCGATCGCCTATTTATTTTACCTCAGCTTTACCAGCGGCAGCTTTACCCAGTCGGGAGTGCGTTTGATTGGCTTGAACAACTACTGGCGCCTAGTCACTAACCCGGATTTTTGGCAAGTTCTCGAAAACACAATCTATTTTACTACTGCTACAGTCATTCCCAGTTTAGTGATTCCTTTGGGTTTGGCAGTTTTGTTAAATCGCTCGTTTGCTTGGCGAGGAGCTCTCCGCACCGCTTATTTTATCCCTTCGATTACCTCTTTAGTTGCAGTTGGCTTGGGTTGGCGGTGGTTGTTTCAAACCGAAGGCCCGGTGAATAGTCTGTTAATGGCGATCGGCTTAAATCAAATTCCTTGGCTTAGCAGCACAGTTTGGGCAATGCCAGTGATAATTCTGCTCAGTATTTGGAAACAATTAGGCTTTAATATGGTAGTATTTTTAGCAGGATTGCAAGCAATTCCGGTAAATCGTTACGAAGCCGCTGAATTGGATGGAGCTAATGCTTGGCAGCAATTTTTGTACATCACTTTACCTGGTTTGCGACCGACTTTAGTATTTGCTACCGTCACTACTGCTATTTTTACCCTGCGGAGTTTCGAGCAAGTTTACGTCATCACCGGCGGCGGCCCTTTGAACTCTACTAATTTGCTAGTTTATTATATTTACGAGCAAGCTTTTTCGCAATTTGATTTTGGCTATGCAGCCGCTGCGGCAACTTTCCTGATGGCTGTAGCTTTGATATTAGTTTATGTTCAGCTTCGAGTTTGGGGCGAAGATGCTTGATATCACATTGGGTAGCATCCTTCGTGTATGGGCGGGGCGGGTTTACGAGATTGTTTGTTTTAGCTCAGATGTTGCACCATTGTCAAGAACGGGCTCTCCGGCCCGTTCCACAAAGAATGAGTTTTCTCGCTTCACAGGCCGGAAAGCCTGTTCCTAAACAAGTAATTGAGAATGGTGCAAGATGTGAGTTTTAGGCATGATGGTTGATAAAACCCCACCCTAAGATCGCGCAAATTATACAATTAACAATGCCCAATTCCCAATGCCCAATTACCAATTCCCAATTTTATATTCCATGTGCTCTGCTGTTTGTTCGGCTTGTGCTGTTCCCAAAAGCTTGCCGACAACGTGCAAAGACATATCAATTCCCGCAGCAATTCCCCCAGAAGTGATGATTTTGCCGTTATCGACAAAGCGCTGATTTTCGATAATAGTTGTGTTGGGAGCTAATTCTCTCAATGACTCCAATACCTGATGGTGTGTAGTTGCTTCCAAACCTTCCAACAAGCCAGCTTTTGCCAAAAGCAGCGAACCCGTACAGACAGAAAGCACTAATTCTGCTGTTCGCGCACAATCTTTAATCCAATTAATAACTGCTGAATTATCGATTAATTTTCTCGTACCTAGTCCTCCCGGTACAATTAAAATATCCGGTGGGGGACAATCGGAAATGGTGCAGTCGGGATTTACGCTCAAACCGTTGCGGGCGCTAACAGCACCTGGATGTTCGGCTACGGTAGAGACTGCAAAAGGTCGATCGTCCTTATTTAATTCTGATGTCACCGAAAACACTTCAAAAGGGCCTGCAAAGTCCAGTACCTCGACATCATCGAACATTAAAATAGCTACGTTTCTAGTTGGCATAAGACATACTTCTGATAGAGGTCAAAAATAGCTGGGATTTGTTACGTTATAAATTGTATAATTTAAATTATTAAAGCTATGCCGAAAAATATTCGCCATCGCGCCATAAAAATCTGTCTTTTGTGTCTGGCTTGCGCCTTAGCAATTGCTGTTGCGCCAATTGTCACGCCCGCTCAATCCACAAGTCAATTAGAGTTTCGCATTACTCAATTAGAAAGTCAAATTTCTGAACTCAGGGGACAAATCTACAGTTTGCAAAACCAAGGTTCTAGAGTTAACCGGCCTCAGTCTCCGAACCTTCCGAGTTCTGGTCGGACAAATCCTAGAACGCTGTCGGGAGACCCGATGTTTGACAATTTAGCAACTTTGGCGATCGAGACCAAGCAAGACGTAATTAAAATCAAAGAGCGACTCTCGAAGCTGGAGTCAGCCAATTTTAGATTTTAGATTTTAGATTTTAGATTAGGTACGGGCTTTTGGGCCTGTTCCAGAAAAAACTCGATCGATCGCGGAACGGGCCCAAAAGCCCGTTCCGCGATCGCAGTTGCCGATCCCCGCCAGCCAAAAACAGGGTTAAGTGCAGGCGGGAACAGAGGCTGCTAACAGTCAAATTGCAGAACTACTGGACGATATGGAAATAGTAGCCTGCAACGAGAAAATTGATACCTAACAGCAACAGAAACCAGGCCATCCGAAAGGTGTAAGGCGGTTTGCCCGTTTTCATAACGGAGTCAGAGTTTAATTGATTCTTCGCTATCTCTGCCATAAGTCAAACTCCAAATTTATTTGTTGTAACTCTATTCACAAATAGCAGAGAGCGTCGCACATCAGCACACTCCTCTAGTGTTATTTTTTGTAACTAGGAGTTTATACCGAGTTGAATGCAGATTAATTTCCATCGCTCTCTCCGGCGTGGTAGGAACTGCGGACGAGAGGCCCCGATCGCACGCGCTCAAACCCCATCTCCCGGGCGATCGACCCAAAACGGTCAAATTCGGCCGGCGTCCAGTATTTACGCACTGGGAGGTGTTCTAGAGATGGTCTCATGTATTGACCGAGGGTGAGCCGATCGCACTTGGCATCCCGCAAATCGGCCATCGCTTCGACTATCTCGGCTTCGGTTTCCCCGTGTCCCAACATCAAACCGGATTTGGTGGGAATGCTGGGGTCAAGTTGCTTGACAGTACGGAGAACGTCGATCGAGCGATCGTACTTGGCCCCTCTCCGCACGGGCCCTTGCAACCGGCGCACCGTCTCAATATTGTGGTTGTAACAAGCCGGTTTAGCCTCTACCACCGTGCCAATCCGCTCTCGCTGCAACTCATCGAGTCCAGAATTCTCCCCCTCTGAACTCCTCCCGATTCCCCCCCAAAAATCCGGCGTCAGCACCTCAACTTCAGTATCTGGGTTCAGAAGGCGGATTTGGGCGATCGTCCTGGCAAACCAACCAGCACCCCCATCCGGCAAATCGTCCCTCGCCACCGAAGTCAGCACCGCATAGCGCAAACCCAACAACTGCACAGCCTCTGCCACCTTTTGCGGTTCCTCCGGGTCTAGGGGCATCGGAGAATGACCTTTATCTACTTGACAAAAAGCACAAGCGCGGGTGCAAGTCGGCCCCATCAACAAAAAAGTCGCCGTTTTTTGCGCGTAGCACTCGCCGCGGTTGGGACATCTGCCCTCCTCGCAAATCGTGTGAATTTGCCGCTGTTTAATAATTTTTTGCACTTCGGAAAGTTCGCTAGCTTTGCCGATGGGGCGGCGCAACCACTCCGGCATCGCCTCGATTTCACCCCGCATTTGGGCTGCAACTGCTTTGACTGTAGGAGTTTGAGGAGTTTGGGGGGACATATAATTAAGTGGCGATCGAGTTTATGCCTTCGATCGTATCCGAAATCCCAGTCCCTGAACTTGTAGGATTATCACCTCAAATCAGAATCGCACTCAGTTGCAGCAAAATTAAAATCGCCCAGAATTCTGGGTAGAATTCTGTTAGGGATATACTAAAGGTTGCGAATCATCACTCATTACTGAAGGAGTCAGTCGTGGCTGGTCAAAAAATCTTGGTAATCGATGACAGTAAAGTCATCCGGGTCCGAGTCAGAGAGATGTTGCCTCAAGGTAACTTTGAAGTTCTAGAAGCAAAAGACGGCGAAGAGGGACTCAAACTGATCCGTCAAGCCCGTCCGAATCTAATTATGTTAGATTTCCTACTGCCCAAAGTCAGTGGTTGGGAAGTGTATCAAAAAGTTCAAGCCCATGCCGAACTTTCCAAGATACCCTTGGTGATCATGTCGGGTCGCGAAGAAGAGGTGATGGAGAAAATTCCTAAACCCTTTGAGAAGCATTTTTTTGCATTTATCGCCAAACCCTTCGAGAAAAAACAGCTAACCGAGGCGATCAAATCGGCGATGGTACTGGCCAAAAAGAAACCGGTGCCGGAAGCCCCAGCCGCCGCGGCTGCACCCACTTCTGGAGCCGGGGCTGCCGAAATTCAGGCAATGACTCTGAAAATGGCGAAAATGCAAGCGGAAATTGATGCACTTAAAAAACAAATGACTCAGGTGATTACGATCATCAAGCAGAAATTAAAATAATTCTGCTGTTTTTTGAAGGCACCGATCTAGAAGGTTCTTATGTAGAAGGAAACTTCCACACCGTGAAACTTTGTCTTGAGTCTCAATGGCTGCGCTTCGATCCGCATTTTTTTGCCGCATTGGTTGAGCGAGTGCGATCGCCAACAGCCTGCAACTGGTTTCTCAAAATTACAGTGAGAAAATCAATTAAAAGTTAAAAATCAAACAAGGGAGGAAATTAATTATTAATTTATATTAGGATTTTTAATTCCCGCTCGTTCCACGCTCAATTATCAACTCCTCAGTCTCATTTTTTTGGTTAATGACTAACGACTATTCCGATTTTTTGCCTCAACTGCGTGCCTCAACTGAGCAATTATTGAAAAGATTAGACTGCTTCGATCGAGCCCAGGTATTAGCGATCGGAGATTTGACCTTGGACGAATTTCTTACCGGACAAGTAGAGCGAATTTCCCGCGAAGCACCTGTGTTGATTTTGCGCTACGAAAATACTCAGCAAGTACCCGGAGGTGGCGCAAATGCTGTCTACAATTTAGCCAAACTGGGAGGCAAAGTAAAAGTTGCTGGTTTGGTGGGAAAAGACGACCAGGGAAAGGCTTTGTGCGGTATTTTTGAGGCGGCGGGAATTGACACGGCTGGCATTTTAATCGATTCGCAGCGTCCAACAGTCACCAAAACTCGAATTTCCGGGCACGCGCGGCAGTCGGTGACTCAGCAAATTGTCCGAGTCGATCGCAAATCGGACGAGTTGCCGGATTTAGATTTGCAGTTGCAATTAGCAGACTACATTCGGCAGCAAATACCGACAGTAGATGCAGTGGTTTGTTCCGACTACGGGGACGGAGTTTTGACTCGTTTGGCGATCGAATCGGCGGTGGTTCCCGGCAAAACAATTGTAGACGCTCAAACCAATTTGCAGCGATATTCTGGAGCGATGCTGTTTACTCCGAACTTGCCGGAAGCCGAGCAAGCAGTCGGATATGCTATCAAAAACCCTCAAACTTTAACGCAAGCAGGACGGGATTTGTTGAACTTAACTCAAGCTCAAAAAATCCTGATTACTCGCGGCGAAGAAGGGATGACTTTGTTTGAAAGGGTGAACGGCGAAGAAATCAAAAATTCACCCCCTCCAACCTCCACTTGTGAAAACGGGGAATTTGCCATTCAAAGTTGGGACATTCCCCCTTTTAACAAGACTGATGTCTTCGACGTAACAGGTGCTGGAGATACAGTCGTAGCAGCAATGACTTTAGCTTTGTGCGTGGGTGCATCCGGTTGGGAAGCGGCAGTTTTGGGCAATTTGGCGGCTAGCATTGTCGTGCGTCAATTCGGTACGGCGACGACGACAGCAGACGAAATGAAAGAAGCTTTGAAAACGATGATATATGAGTAGTCAGTTGGCAGTTGGCAGTTGGTAGTTGGCAGTTGGTGGTTGGCAGTTGCTTGTTACTTGTTACTTATTGGTTCTAATTCCGAATTACCAATTCCAACTAACTACTGCCAACTAACTAATAACTACTAACTAATGACTACTAACTACTAACTAATGACTACTAACTACTAACTAATGACTACTAACTACTAACTACTGACTACTGACTACTGACTACTTACTTTTTTTCAAAATTTGTCCCTTGTCATCAATTGTCAAACCGCTATTAGGAAAATCGCTTTTTGTCAAACTGCGAATCAACCCCACACTCCTAAAATCGTCATCAATAGATGGGATGCCTTGCCGGTTAAGTTCCACTGGGATAATCTTACCAGAAACAAAATCCCCTTGCGGAGTCATTTTCACATCCAAAATTAGAGATTGACCGAGTGCTCCTGCTGTGGACAAAGTGCGATAACCCAAAAAATTGCCCAGCGAATAAGCAATCAATTTCCCTTTATAAAGTTCCATAGCTCTGGTAACGTGCGGCCCGTGTCCCAAAATCAAATCTGCTCCCGCATCAATCATCGTCCGCGAAAACAAAACCATATTTCCTCGGTTTTCTCCGTAAAATAATTCGTTTTTATTTCTCACATTCAGAGCTCCCGTTCCTTCAGCTCCAGCATGAACTGATATCACTACAATATCAGCGTTTTGCTTCGCTTTTTTGACAAGTTCTGCCCCCGCTTTCAATTCCAGCAAGGAATTGTGAACTTCGCCGTAGTTGCTGAAACCGATAAAGGCAAAATTCACACCTTTGACATTTTGATAAACAATTTGACCTCTTTTGCCAACAGCCTTCATGCCGTTGCTGTCGATGTTTTTAATCGTGTCCTTAAATCCTTGCTCGTTAAAATCGTAAGAGTGATTGTTGGCAACATTCAAAATATCAAAACCAACATCTTTGAAGATTTTGGCATAACTCGGAGGCGTCCGAAAGGCAAACAGCATTCGTCCGCCGCCTCCTTTGGAACTGTAAGGATAGTCGGTCATCGTGCTTTCAAAATTGCCAAACAGAATATCAGCTCCTTTGAGGTACGGTTTTACCGACTCCAATAAAAGCTCTTTTTTTGCCGGTAGTTTGTTGTAGGGAAAATTTGTGCCGGGGATCATGTCGCCAACTGCTTTGATGCTGACAGTTGCGGGCACAATGGCAGGTTTTTTTGCAGCCTCGGATGGCGATTTTGGAGCTGGAAGGGGTTTGGCTGCGGTTGCAGGCGCGGGTGTCGAACTCTCTTTTTGTACCGCAGGCTTTGACGTTAGAGGGTTAATAGTAGCGGTGGTTGAGGATTTGTAAAATTGAGAAGCCAGAACAAAGCCGGATATCGGCACGAGAATCAGACTCAGAACACCGACTGAGATCCCAGATTTTTTAGTTTTAGTGCGGGCTAACTCGGGCTGCGGTGATGGCTTTTGTTGCCGTTGGTTTGTGGGTTTTGGAGTTGGGATTTTAGGGGGTTTGGGCGGGGATTTGTCTGGTGTTTTAGTGGGCGCAATTGTGGCATTTTGAGTTTTTTCTAGCTTTGGCAAAGCCACAGGAATTGGGGAAGCGGGTAAACTCGCGGCAACTGCTGCACTAGCGGAAACTGCTGCACTCACAGCAACTGCTGCACTCACGGGTGCGGAAGTCAAGCGTTTTTTTAATTCTACTGTCTGAGTCCAAGCGGGCAATTGCTGGCCGCTCCGCCGCCCGTAAACTGTTACGGAGTAAACGTTATTTGGTTGCAGCCGCTGCAACCCTTTGACTGCAACTCGGAGACAGGCTTCTTCTGCAGGCAATTGTTCTGCTTCCAGCAGCAGGTGCAGGGTGTCATTTTCCTGGCTGGCTTTAGCCGTGACGCCGAAGCTTTGGAGTGCTTGGCCGATCAGAAATGCGATCGCCCTGGCATCGCCTTCTTTTGCTAAATTTAAAATATCTTGTTGGCTCACAAATGCCTCTACTCTCTCACACTAGAAATTTAGCTCGATCTTATATCAAATTTGGCGGCACAGGATTAAATACTGATTGATTTCACTTACGTAAGTGGGTACAAATAAACAGAACGCGGGGAGAGGGTGCGTGCGTGAAATAGTCTACTAGCTCTCACTATAGCTCCTAACTAAACCCGCCCCCTGTTCTACAAAAGAGTATGATTTTTGGCGCTTGCTTGCTGAATACAATATTTCCTAACGGTTATCTTAGTCGATCGCCCAAACACTTCTATCCGGCATAATTGCCCCATTCAAATTAACATCGGTCAAATCAGCGCTCTCTTTCTTAGCGCTAGGGAAAATCAGGAGCGCTGAAATTAATCTTATTGACAGTCTTCCGGTGAGATTAAGACAAAAATGAAAATGATCGAGTCGCCGACTCGGAAGCTTGTTAAACTCTTGTTCATGCCACGCTATCGGTGAGAAATGACAGCGAGCAACAATCGCCCGCCTGCGGCCCGGAGGCCCCGCCAAGCTGTTTCGCTCGCGGCGCAGCGCCTGCACTGCACGTAGTTGAAGCTTTGCTTGCTGAGGCGAGCAGCAATCAACTTTCTGTATGCCGCGGCTTTACTCGCAGCCGCCGATCTAGCTCGTTTTAAACTAATTAGTTAAAGGAGTTGCACGTCGTTGACACAATTATGTTAATCAGATCCGGCTCGCTGACCTCTCAAACCAGGATTTTTTGCGAGTCTGGTGTTATTTGTGAATTAGTTGAGCGCATAGCAGCTAGGATCGAGCTAACTCAAGGTTACACTAAAGCTCGTCATGCGGCGTTGCCTCTCAAAACCCCAATTGAGTCTTATGGCGCACTACCGCTCCACTGTATGTTTATTTATCTGCATTGCCTGTCTGGGCGCTGCCTTCACTCCAAGTGCGGACGGAAGGCAACAGACCCTCAATGCGTCCTACCGGGCTGTTTCCCAAAAAATTGCTCAGGCGAACTCTCTCCCGGACGATCGCCCGGACTCCAATCCTCAAAAACCCTCTCCAGCGCCCGATAAAAGCAAATCTCAGCCGTCCAAAACGCCAAAATCCAATTCCAAAATACCGAAATCAATCTCTAATATAATCGTCATTTTGTCTCACCAGCGGGGGTTTTTAATCTTGGGTTTGGTAGCAGTTGTCGTCACGGCAGCGGCAGTATTTATGATGCTCAAATTAGTTAGCAGCGGCGAGTCAAATCATTCTAAGCGAAGACGGGGAAGAGCCGATCGGCACTACCAAATAAACCCTCAATTCACTAATCCCAATTCTCAGACAAACTTGCACGAAATTGGACAGCAAGAAGTTGCTTCTGGGGGAAAAAAAGGACTGCCAGCATTGCCCTACCCTTGGAATTTCGGAAAGGGCTACAGTCACGACAGCAGCGATCGACCTTTACCGTCGATCCTGGAATCGGGGGAACCAGAATCCGAGGATGCAGCAGTCGAGGGCGATCGAATTAATTCCGACACCGCGCCCTCGGAAACTAACAGCAACGGCTACAGCGACACAGGTTTCAACATTCCCGAAACAACTAATCGAGCCGATTCGCTAGCGAGTCGGAAGAAAGATATTACCCTTTCCGAAACGGATGGCAGACCTAAAGTTGATATTATTGAAGCACTGATTGAAGATTTGCAGCACTTAAATCCGGTAAAAAGGCGCAAAGCAATTTGGGAACTCGGCCAGCAGGGAGATTCCAGAGCAGTTGAGCCGTTGCTCGATTTGCTGCCAAATTCCGACTCGAAGCAGTACAGTTTAATTTTGGCAAGTCTCTCGGAAATTGGCATTCGCACGCTCAAACCAATGAATAATGCCTGGTCAATTTCGCTGCAAAATGAAAACCCCGAAGTGCGTAAAAATGCGATTCGCGATTTGACGCGAATTTACGAATTGGTGAATCAAATCAGTCACTTGTTGCACCGTGCGACGGACGATCCCGATGCAGAAGTTCAGGAAACAGCTCGCTGGGCAATCAATCAGTTGAACCGCATCCGTCCGCGTTCTGGGAGGGATTGATATATAGCCTTTCTCAGTAACATGAGGTACTATAGGGGATAGGGCATAGGGCATAGGGCATAGGGCATAGGGCATAGGGCATAGGGCATAGGGCATACCTCACTTTCTTAAGAACCGCTATATCTAGCTATTTTCAAGTAATTGGAAATTGGAAATTTGAGAGGGGAGAATTGAGAATTTAGATTGTCTTACAATTAATGACTAATGACTAATGACTAATGACTAATGACTAAGAACTAATAACTAATGACTAATAACTAATGACTGCTGACTCTTTGAAAATATTGTTCCTGTCAACTTCTGTCGGTCAACTCGGTTCGGGGTTGGGCGGCGGAGTCGAACTTACAGTCCTCAACATTGCTAAAGAATTGCACCGCCGAGGTCATAAAATAGCAGTGGTAGCACCAGTAGGTTCAGTCTTAGAATCAATTCCAGTAATCGAAATAACGGGGGATTTGCAAGTAACCGCCCAAACACAAGATTACAATGCTGCTATTGTGATGCCCGCCGATGCTGTGCTGGCGAATATGTGGGAATATGCTCGCAAAGTTCAGGATGAATGGGATGTTATTGTTAACTTTGCCTACGATTGGCTGCCGTTTTATTTGACGCCATTTTTTAGGACTCCGATCGCCCATTTTATCAGTATGGGATCGCTTTCGCGATCGCTCGATCGCATTGCCGAACAAATAGCAGTAGAGTTTCCCGGTACGATCGGAGTTTACACCCTTTCCCAAGCCGAAACCTTTGCCTTTGCCGACAAATGTCAGTTGTTGGGAAGCGGCATCGATTTATCGCTGTACGAATTTGGCAGCCAACCGGAACCCAAATTAGCTTGGCTGGGCCGCATCGCCCCGGAGAAAGGCTTAGAAGATGCAGTAGCGGCAGCGAAAATTACAGGCATTCCCCTCAAAATTATGGGCAAAATGCAAGATGAGGATTATTGGGAAAAAATTTGTGCAGATTACCCGGATGCTCCGGTAGAATATTTAGGGTTTCTGACAACAACCCAAATGCAAGAGCAAGTCCGGCAGTGCCGAGCATTGTTGATGACGCCGCGCTGGGTGGAAGCTTTTGGAAATGTCGCGATCGAGGCTTTAGCGTGCGGTGTGCCTGTGATTGCTTACGAGCGCGGGGGGCCGGCAGAAATTGTTCGAGACGGACTGACGGGCTTTTTAGTGGAGCCTGACAGCGTAAATGGCTTGGTAGGTGCGATCGCCCGCTTAGACCAAATTGACCGCAGCGCTTGCCGGCGACAAGCAGAGGTAGAATACTCTTTGGGAGCTTTGGGCGATCGTTTCGATCGCTGGTTCAAATCTATCACTGGTAGTAGGGTGCGTCAGTAATAATACTGGCAAATTTTTAGAAATATCCGCTGACTGACGCACCTTACAAGTTTATTGAACACCAATTCAAATCTATTCTAAAATTGAGTTAAATAAACTCTTAATCGAACCCAAAAAAAGAAAACAGAAAAAACTATGGCAACCGAACGTTTAGTGCTTTTATCCAGTAGAGAAATCGAAAAAATGCGCCAAGCCGGCCGTTTAGCTGCCGAACTTCTCCTACACCTAGAACCGATGGTAAAACCTGGTGTCAGCACTCTGGAAATTAACGACGAAGCCGAACGCTGGACTTTGGCACGCGGAGCAAAAAGCGCTCCGCTAGGTTATAAAGGATTTCCAAAATCTCTGTGCGCTAGTGTGAATGAAGTAGTCTGTCACGGCATCCCCAATGCGAAACAAATTCTCAGAGAAGGCGACATTATTAATATTGATGTAACGCCTTTAGTAGATGGTTATCACGGCGATACTTCCAAGACTTTTTTTGTGGGCAAACCTTCACCTGTAGCTAAAAGGTTAGTTGAAGTAACCGAAGAATGTTTGAGAAGAGGAATTGCGGAAGTTAAACCGGGTGCTCGTACCGGCGACATCGGTGCAGCGATTCAAGAATATGCTGAAGCACAGGGTTTTTCCGTAGTGCGAAATTTTGCCGGACACGGGGTTCACCGAGTCTTTCACACTGAACCGGAAATTCTGCACTACGGTAAGCGGGGCACCGGAAAGAAGCTCAGACAAGGCATGGTTTTTACGATCGAGCCGATGATTAATGAGGGTACTTGGGAAGTGGAAATTTTGGGCGACGGTTGGACTGCTGTTACTCTAGATGGAAAGCTTTCGGCTCAATTTGAACACACGTTAGCTGTGACAGATTCTGGGGTGGAAATTCTGACTTTGCCTTAGCAATCATTAACAAACAATCTCAAGAGTCCACTCCTAAATCAATAATTACAGCATATTCCATGTATGTGCGGTACACACAAGAAGAGCGCTCGCCCGTGTAAGGTGCGTCGCCATCCGTAAATCTGCAAGTTTTATCAAATATGAAGCAGCGACGCACCCTACTGATTAACACCACACAATATAGCTGAAAAGTGTACTTCATGAACCTGGAATATGCTGTAACATTCATCCCGTAGGGGCGGTTTCACAGACAATATCTAACGATTACCAACAATCTAGATAAACCCGCCCCGCCACAACCGATAACCCACATCCACCTGAAATTTGCATCGAATCCGAAAATGTAGGTTTGTATTTATGGGTGGGTGGGGGCGGGTTTGCGAGATTGTCTGTTTCAGTCAGAAATTGTCTGTAATATCGTTTCCGGTTGGATCGGAATTATATATTTGGATGGTCAGTGCGAGCGTCTCGCTCGCGGCATGGATCGCGAGCGAGACGCTCGCACTACTACTGTATGATTCCGACGTAACCGGATTTGATATAAAACCCGCCCATACGGAATTACGATCGATTCACCAAACACGATCTAACAAATAGCAAATAAAAAATAACAAATAATATCAAATCCGGTAGCATCGGAATTATGAGCGCGCTCACTCACGTCGTCTCGCTCGCGGCTACAGATCGCGAGCGAGACGCTCCCACTGCTATCATCCAAATATATTATTCCCATGCAACCGGAAACGATATGACTAATATAAAATAACAAATGACTAATATAAAATTTCTGCAACCGGGAGATTTGCTGCGGGCGATCGCACCTAGCGGCACTCTGCGAGAATTAACTAACTTTCAACGCAGTATAGAAATTTGGAAATCTCGCGGCTATCGAGTTGAATTAACACCGGGTTTTGACGATCGCTGGGGCTATTTGGCAG
This sequence comes from Microcoleus sp. N3A4, assembly GCF_036701805.1. Taxonomy (NCBI): domain Bacteria; kingdom Bacillati; phylum Cyanobacteriota; class Cyanophyceae; order Oscillatoriales; family Microcoleaceae; genus Microcoleus; species Microcoleus sp. N3A4. Next base: position 34,877 of record NZ_JAUBRJ010000018.1, on the reverse strand, counting down.
GTTCCGACGAAAACCGCGTCCGACAGCTAGCAGATGCCCTCAATGACCCGGATTGTCGCGGTATTCTGTGTGCTCGTGGCGGTTTCGGCAGCACTCGACTTTTGGAAAAAGGAAAAGTGGGAGATTGGGCAAATTCCCAATTCCCAACTCCCGATTCCCATTCGCCGAAATGGCTGATCGGCTTTTCCGACATTACTGCTTTGCTGTGGAATCACGACAAATTGGGTGTTTGGGGCGTTCACGGGCCGATGCTGACAACTTTGGCTGCTGAACCGGATTGGTCTGTCGATCGACTTTTTGACTGCATCGAAGGTCGTCCCTTACAATCTTTGCAAGGTAAAGGATGGGGCAGCGGAAAAGCCACGGGACGGCTGTTTCCGGCGAATCTGACGGTGGCTTCTCACTTGCTCGGAACCCCGTATCAACCGGATTTGACGGGGGTTATTCTCGCATTTGAGGATGTTTCTGAGGCTCCTTACAGGGTCGATCGGATGCTGACTTTGTGGCGGATGGCGGGGGCTTTGGCTGGGGTGCGGGGCATTGCTTTGGGGCGCTTCAGCCGCTGCGAGATTGACCCGAGTATTCCCAGTTTTAGCATTGAAGAGGTTTTGCGCGATCGGCTGGGGGACTTGAATATTCCCATTGTCTCGGATTTGCCCTTCGGCCACGAGGGGGTTAACGCTGCTTTACCTATGGGAATTAGGGCTTGTCTCGACGCTGAATCGGGATTGCTGATTTGCGCCGATAAATCGCAACTTTAGATTAGGGATCAACGTCTGTAACTTTAGCTTGAGATTTTGCACCAGCTAAATAGCCGGGTTGGGTGAGATTGACACGGTTGGCAGAAATTAGATTTAAAATGGATTGTGTATCCAAATGTCGGCGCCAATAAGGCAAAAAGATTTTAAAAGTTTCGAGAGGTTGATATGAAAGCACACAACTTGTTAAACAGTATTGCTGCCGCTGTGCTAGTTGCAGGATTGGCACTCACTGGCATTTCGTCTAGTGCAGTTGGCGAACAGATACGGAATAACGATCGCATAAATGGAGTAATTCGCCGCACTTCCCCGATTTACCGTTTCCGGAATATGTGGGTTCCGGGTTCTCCGACGGAAGAATTGCGCGGCGAAGAATACACATTTAGCGCTCGGGAAGGCGACAACATTGAAGTGTTTTTAGATACAGATAGAAGTCGCGGTTTTACTCCCGTAATGGTGCTGTTTTACGGTAACAACAAACAAGTCGCTTTTACGCAAGACCGTTCTTTTAATTATCAAATTCCCCGTAGCGGTGATTACAAGCTTTTAGTATTAGCAAAAGATGCTGCCAGGGGCGGTAACTACACGCTGGAAGTTGCGGGAATTGATGGGGGCGACAGACGATCGAGCAATTCGCGGGACGATTGGTACAGCGGGCGAGATAACGGCCGAAATGACGGCCGATATGACAGAGCACAGCTTCTGCAAGATGATTTTGGCTTGCGATCGATCAACTGTAGCGAGAGACGTTCTATGGTGAGAGTGAGGTTTGATGATAATAATCAAGACTCGACTTACTGCGCTGTCCCGACTAGAAACTTTCCGGCGGGAGATTATTACTACAATTCGCGGACTAGAGATTTAGATTCGGCGAGGGTGGATGATAATAGGAGGTTCGATGAGGGCCGCGATCAATGTCGGGTAGTGGTAGGCGGAGTCTGCGTGACGAGGTAAGTAGGTCAAGCTGTAGCGCGGGCTCGGAAACCGGGTTTCTACGAAGAAACCCGGTTTCTTTGCGTATACACAAGATTTATACAGTCGAACTCTGGACATCGCCTCACTTTCTTTGGCAATGACCAAAATTTTGGGTACAAGCCCCGTCATTTTATGACGGCTTTCTCTTGACACATTCTGGAATACTATGTTAAGAGAGAAATGGCAACGCGATAAAACGCCTAGATAGCCAATATAGGGTTCTCCCCGTCTACAATGCTCAGCTACGTGCGACATAGTGTAGGAAAGAGGAACAAACAATTAAGTAAATCATTTCAAATGCGGTCGGGCAGTCCGTGTGCGCTTGTGGACGTATCCAAACAGGGGATTAGCAATAATCCTAGAGAGGACGGATGAAGCAAGAATCCCCACACCTTTAGGTTGGGGAGTGTCAAAAAATACACATTTGTACACACAACGATTTTGTCGAAAAGGACGATCGCACAGTGGTAAGCTACCAAAGGCATTGAAATATCTAAGGTAGAGAAAAGTTAAAATGTCGGCATTAAATGAAGTTCCCTTGTTGTTGCGGGCAGCCCGCGGCGAAACCCTAGACCGCCCGCCCGTATGGATGATGCGCCAAGCCGGCCGCTACATGAAGGCTTATCGAGATTTGCGAGAAAAGTATCCCTCATTTCGCGAACGTTCCGAAATTCCAGAAGTGGCGATCGAAGTTTCCCTTCAGCCGTGGCGCGCGTTTCAACCCGACGGCGTAATTCTGTTTTCCGATATTGTCACCCCCATGCCCGGTTTGGGCATCGACATGGACATCGCCGAAGGCAAAGGCCCGATTATCCACGCACCCATCCGCACTCAGCAGCAAATCGACAACCTGCAACCGCTGAACCCGGAAGAAAGCTTGCCGTTTATCAAAACCATCCTCAAATCCCTGCGCGAGGAAGTCGGCAACAAATCCACCGTGCTCGGTTTTGTCGGCGCGCCGTGGACGCTGGCGGCCTATGCGGTTGAGGGCAAAGGTTCTAAGGATTATGCGATCATCAAAAACATGGCATTTTCCGATCCAACTTTACTGCATCAGTTGCTGTCGAAATTCGCCGATGCGATCGCCGTTTACGTGCGCTATCAAATCGACTGCGGCGCGCAAGTCGTGCAAATGTTCGACTCGTGGGCAGGCCAACTTTCCCCCCAAGACTACGACACCTTCGCTTTACCTTACCAGAAACAGGTATTCGAGCAAGTCAAAAAAACCCATCCCGACACCCCGCTAATTCTGTTAGTCACTGGAAGTGCCGGCATCCTCGAACGCATGGCAACATCCGGCGCGGATATCGTCAGCGTCGATTGGACAGTGGATATGGCCGACGCGCGCCGACGTTTGGGCCCGAATATGAACGTTCAAGGAAATCTCGATCCGGGCGTGTTGTTTGGTTCTCAACCGTTTATTCGCGATCGAATTCTTGATACAATTCGCAAAGCCGGTCATCGCGGACACATCCTCAATTTGGGACACGGCGTATTACCGGGAACTCCCGAAGATAACGTGCGTTTCTTCTTTGAAACCGCAAAACAAGCGGACAAATTGCTTGCAGTTGCTGCTTGAAATTGATTGCGAACTGGTTTTAACTGGTTCCCAGGCTCTGCCTGGTGAACCCATATCCAGAGGCTCTGCCTCGCGTAAAATGGAGGCAGAGCCTCCTGATCTGCCTTACCAGGTCAGAGCCTGGTAACGAGTAACAACCCCTGACAAATCTCGCTTATAACCGAGTAGAGATCCCCCTAAATCCCCCTTAAGAAGGGGGACTTTGACAATAATCTTGTCCCCCCCTTAAGAAGGGGGGCGAGGGGGGATCTTAGCCTCAGCATCAAGTCAAAAAACCCTCTTCCCCTGCGGCAAAATGAACTCCAAAAAAATTTTTGTGACGGGTGCAAGTGGCTGTATCGGTCACTACATGGCCGAAACTTTGATTCAAGAAACAAACCACGAACTTTACCTCTTAGTTCGCAACCCGGAAAAATTAAAATTTGACTGGAAAGCCCGCCCCGGCATCCATATATTACAAGGCGATATGCGAGATATCGATCGACACGCCGAACTTCTCCAAACAATAAATGTAGCAATTGTAGCTGCCACTGCTTGGGGAGGAACTCAAGAAGTTTTTGATGTTAACGTAACCAAAACTCTCCGGCTAATTCAACTACTTTCGCCACAGACTTGCCAACAAGTAATTTATTTTTCAACTGCCAGCATTCTCGGTCGAGACAACAATTTGCTGAAAGAAGCCGGGGAACTGGGGACAGATTATATTAGCTCAAAATACAACTGCATGGTGCATTTGTCAGCCTTGACAAATGTGCCTCCGATTACGGCGCTTTACCCGACATTAGTATTGGGAGGAGACGCAGAAAAACCCGTCTCTCACTTGTCATCTGGCCTGCCGCTAGTCGCAAAATGGATTGGTTTGATTCGCTGGTTTAAGGCAGATGGCAGTTTTCACTTCATCCACGGCGCAGATATTGCTAAAGTAGTTAATTATTTAGTTGAACATCCGCCTGCTTCCGAGGAACCGCGACATTTTGTGCTAGGAAATCCGGCGATTACAGCTAACGAAGTGGTAGAACAAGCTTGCCAGTATTTGCATAAAAACATATTTTTTCGGATTACTCTGTCACCTTGGCTGGCCGATTTCTTTATTTGGCTGTTCCGAATTCAGGTGGCTGCTTGGGATAGATTTTGCATCAGCTACCGCCATTTTACCTATCAAAATCTTGTGAATCCCGAAAGCATAGGAATGCCGAGTTACTGCGGCACAGTGGCCGATATGTTAAGAACTAGCGGGATTCCCGGCAAAGATTCAAATTAGGCGAGAAGGAGGAAGGAAGAAGGAAGGAGGAAGAGGGAAGAGGGAAGAAGGAAGAAGGAAGAAGGAAGAAGGAATCAGCACCTTACGAATAATGTAAGTGTTTGAAATTCTTTTTTGCCTTAGTTCCATGCTTTTTAAATGCGATTATCGTCAATTAACGGTCAAATACGATAAGATATCAGCATTTGCCAACTTTAACAGGGAACTGCCAGCTAAAAATTGCGCTCATTCTCTTGGCTTTAGGGGGTCTCACCCCTCGCCAGATATTCGATCGAGTGCAAGATCGTAATTTTAGCCTTAACATTAAGTCTTGAGAGTCGATCGAACTCTCAAACACGCCAGGCCGATCGCAACTTGTTTACTGATGTGAGGTTTAACATATAATGCGAGTTCTTCTAGTTTACCCCCTGTTTCCGAAAACATTTTGGTCTTACGAGAAAATCCTAGAATTAGTCGATCGCAAAGTGCTGCTACCACCGCTGGGCTTGGTAACGGTAGCAGCTATTTTACCCCAAGAATGGGAATTTAAGTTAGTCGATCGCAATATCAGACAAATCACAGAAGCAGAATGGGAGTGGGCCGAACTCGTCATTCTGTCCGCAATGATCGTTCAAAAAGAAGATTTGCTAGACATAATTCGCGAAGCCAAACGCCGCGGTAAATCCGTAGCTTGCGGCGGCCCCTACCCGACTTCCGTACCCGAAGAACCTCAAGCAGCGGGCATAGATTACCTGATTCTCGACGAAGGCGAAATCACCTTGCCGATGTTCGTCGAAGCGGTACTGCGGGGCGAAAAAAGTGGAATGTATCGATCGGACGGCGTAAAACCAGATGTTACCACAACCCCCGTTCCCCGCTTCGACTTGCTGGAATTAGACGCCTACGATTCGATGTCGATTCAATTTTCCCGAGGCTGTCCTTTCCAGTGCGAATTCTGCGACATCATCGTCCTCTACGGGCGCAAACCCCGCACCAAAAACCCCCAACAATTGATCGCAGAACTAGACTGTCTCTACAACTTAGGCTGGCGGCGCGGCGTGTTCATGGTAGACGACAACTTTATCGGCAACAAACGCAATGTCAAACTGTTGCTAAAAGACTTAAAAGTCTGGCAAGAAGAACACAAATTCCCGTTTACTTTCAATACAGAAGCATCCATCGATTTAGCCGAAGACCAAGAATTGATGGATATGATGGTATTGTGCAATTTCAATGCAGTGTTTCTAGGGATTGAAACTCCCGATGAAGAAAGCCTGCAAATGACGAAAAAATTCCAAAATACTCGCAATTCCCTGATCGAATCCGTAGAGTTAATTGCCAAATCCGGTTTGCGAGTAATGGCAGGATTTATCATCGGATTTGACGGCGAAAAACCCGGTGCCGGTCAGCGGATTGTCAAGTTTGCCGAAGCAGCAGCCATTCCGAGCACAACCTTTGGAATGCTGCAAGCTTTGCCGCACACTGCATTGTCCCACAGACTAGCAAAAGAAGGGCGGTTGCGCGACAAATCTGGCAACCTCAACCAGACTACTTTGATGAACTTTATTCCGACGAGGCCTCTCGAAGATATTGCCCGCGAATATGTCGAGGCATTTTGCGAAGTGTACGATGCCGAGAAATATTTAGACCGCACTTATCGCCATTTCTTAATGTTAGGTGCACCGACAGCAAACATACCTGCTAGAGTTCCTAGTTTGATCGATTTGCGAGCACTGTTAACTGTGGTTTGGCGGCAAGGAGTCAAGCGCAAAACTCGGTGGAAGTTTTGGCATCATTTGTTCAGCATTTTCAAGCGCAATCCTGCGGTTTGGGATCATTATTTGACTGTGTGCGCTCACAACGAGCATTTTCTGGAATACCGCCAAATTGTGCGGGATGAAATTGAAGCTCAATTGGCTGACTTTTTGGCTAATGAGTCTCAAACTGTATATCAAGAACCTGTTGCTGTTGAGGAAAAGCAAGTGCAAGCGGTTTAGGGTTGGAGAATTCAACCGAATAGCCAGATACCCGACTTCTTAAACAAGTCGGGTATCTAAATTGCTGGAACAAAAATATCCTCTGGGTGATTGAAGAGATTTACCCCACACTCAGCAATTCATCAAGCTTGTTCTTTAGGTCAGGCGATGCGATTAGTGGTCTATAAGTTTCACCTTCATAGGGCTTCCAAACATATCCAAGACTGAACGCTCGAAAAACCGAAGACGATCCAGTTGCTTGCCAAACAGCTTCAGCTAAAACCAAACCTGGAAAAACTAACGCAGGCTCTTCAATCAATTCGCTGTAGGTTCTAAACTCATCTACTTCCACACCAACTAAAGCATACCGAAACGGTGGAGCAAACCGCAAACTCTGATACAGAAAAATACCTATTTCTGTCATTAAATAAGCACTTTCTGGAGTGTCAATCCCAATCTCACTGATGCCACTTGGACAAACTCTACACCACCAATTTTCTTCTATATCCTTAAAAGTTTCTGCCCGACATTGGGAATGTCTATCGTTTGACAGAACCCAAGAAATTTCATTGAAATATTGAGCAAATTGCTCTGCTTCAGATTTCTGTGTCCCACATTCAGCCGATAAGCTAAATACCCATGCCATTGCTCTTCTCCCGTTGACTAAATTAAACTATCAAACTTTCTCCCATTCGCTCTGTGTCTGGGCCAGCGCTGCTTCATATTTCTCTAAAAGCATTGTAGCGCTTGGCAAAATACTGACATGAGTTGGACTATCTTGTACAGCTTCAATATCTCCAACGATCTTGCTGTCGTCAATCTGCCAAAGAGGATCTTTTCCTGTTCCGCCAAATTTTGGGGGTTTGCGGAATGGTGGTAAGCCTTCGATGGAGAGGGATACGGACATTCCTTTTGTGTTTCTAATAACTACAGTGACAGACTCCTCTGAAGACTTGCGCTCTGTTTGCGATCGTAAATAACCTTGTTCATCCAACCATTCTTTGGGTACTTGCTCAACATCAATGTCAATAATCGGTCTGACTCCCAGTAGCCTAGCACTGCGTCCCATTTTGGGTTTACCGTTTGCTTCTGCCATGCCTCGATAATAGAGTCTTGCCATTAGTCTTTTATCAGCCGAACTCGATCGCCATACCAATCATAAGATAGTTGCTGCAACAGAAAAGCATGAATATCTCAAAGGGATTCCATGTTACATATATTCCTTTAAATCTTCCAGCGGTAGATCGAAATCATCAGACATAACGATCTGACAGGCTAAACTACCATAACCACGAGTAGGGGAAATAATACTACTATTGGCGGCAGCAGTTATTTCGGCAGATAGAGGCGCGATCGCCCGCAAATATGAAAATCTAATCACAAGCTCAAAAATATCAAAATAGCGATCGCCCTCAACCCGCCATGCTAGGAACAAATCAACTCAGAACAGCCGCTCTCTTAGGACTCCTAAGCGGCCTTCTCGTTTTAGGAAGTTATTATTTAATTGGCAACGAACAAGGACTTTACATCGGTTTAGCGCTAGCCGCCTTCTCAAGTTTTAGCTCTTGGTACTATTCCGACACCGCAGCTTTGATGGCTTACCGCGCTCAGCCGATCGCCCGCAGCGAAGCACCAGAAATCTACGATATGGTAGCATCGCTGAGTGAAAAAGCCCAAATTCCGGTACCTAAAATCTTTGTAGTTCCCACTCAATCTCCGAACGCATTCGCCACAGGAAGAGACCCGGAACACGCGACAATAGCAGTTACTGAAGGCATCATGAAGCTGCTTTCCCGCGAAGAATTGGAAGGCGTTTTAGCGCACGAACTTACGCACATCCGCAACCGCGACACCTTGACTCAAGCAGTTGCAGGAACAATTGCCGGCGCGATTACATTTGTCGGGCGAATTCTGACTTTTGGAGCGCTTTACGGCCCGGTGACGCGGGATAGCAGACAAGGCCCGAATCCGTTTGGTTTGCTGTTTTTAATCATTTTAGCACCGCTATCAGCAACCGTAATTCAATTGGCGATTTCTCGGACGCGGGAATTTGCAGCAGACAGCGGTGCGGTGGAAATTACCAATAACCCGATCGGCTTAGCAAACGCGCTGCAAAAATTGGAGAAAATCGGTCATGAAATTCCCATGCACGGCAATCCTGCGATGTCGCCGCTGCTAATTGTGAATCCTTTTTCGACTAAAGGTTTGCAGTCACTTTTCCGCACTCACCCCTCTACCGAAGAGCGAATTCAGCGTCTTTTGGAAATCGCGCAGCAGCAGCAAGGTTCTCCTGTTATGGCCTACGTGCCCGGAATTTAGTCGGTTGAAAATGCAGCAAGAATATTGAAAAACCAGGTTGTTTGTAGCAGCCGGGTTTCTGTTTGTTTATAATGATAGCTGTGGTACGATCGACTCGCACAATTAATTTACGTCGCGGGTGTGAGTAAGTGATTCCAGAATTCGATGAAAACGGCAATCTACCACCGGGAGTTCATTTTTGCGAATGGGAGGAGTTTGAGGAGAGATTTGGCACGACTGTTAAAAGAGAGAACATGATACGGGGCTTGAAACTGGCAATGAGCCAGTTAAAAGCAGCGGGTGCTAGAACTATCTATATTGATGGTAGTTTTGTTACCAGCAAACAAACCCCTAATGATTTTGATGCTTGTTACGATCGCGAAACTGTAGATAGGGAGTATTTGAGAATTAATGCTCCTAGATTGTTCAATCATTACGATCGAAATGCCCAAAAAGCTAAGTATAGAGGAGAGATTTTTCCCTCCGACGAACCTGTAGGCAATTACGGGGACAATTCCTTTGATTTTTTTCAAAAAGATAGAACACAAAGGAAGAAAGGAATTATAGCAATAGATTTAATGAGGTGGGAACCATGATTAAAGATGAACTAGAGTATGAAGTTAGCAAAGAATGGGTTGAGAAATTTAACAAAACTTTAGCAGCAATGGAGCGAGATGAAGAAGCAAAAAGAAAGGATTTTCTCAAATGGGATGCAGGTAGAGGTTCGATCCAGTGCCATTTGGATCAATTACATGAAGAAATAGCAGAATATGAAAGATTGATGGCGTGGGACAAAAGCAAGCCGATCGAAATTGTAGTTGAGAATTTCAATAAACTGTCAGAGGCTTTAATTAAAGCTCGGATGGCTGCCAAAATGAGTGAGGAAGAACTAGCAAAAATTTTGGATATTGACCCAGAACGCATCAAGGAATACGAGCAAAAAAATTATCAAAGTGCGAATTTGACGGAACTAATTAATATTAGTTGTGCTTTGGGTTTGGAGTTTAAAACTGCTGTGATGCAGGTAGATTTTGAGGAAATAGAGTTTACCAAGCAAACAGTAGCAGAACGGCGAGAAAGAAACAGGAAGAAGGCCAGTAAAACAGCCTAAATATTTGAGGGGCGACATCCTTCGCCATTCAAGAGCACCTATACTAATCGTCCAGATACTGGTAAAGGCGAACAGCTTTGAGGTAAACTAAAATTCCTCGAAGTTTCTGGAGTCTGACTGGGAAAAAATGAAACTGATCTCGCATATTGGATGTGATGGCATATTGCTTCTCCAAATGCCCGCGATTTTGAGATACACTTGTACCTAAAGATAGGAGGTAAACTTTCCACTTTGAGTTTAGAGCAGAGTAGTTTAGATGAAATTCGAGAGGATATCGCTAAAATAGCCAGCCTTTATGGGGTTTTTCAATGTGTTGAATGCAGTCAGGCTATCAAAGAGTTCTTGACGGTCAGAAATCTACATGGTAAGCAGATTAAACTGGATTTAGAAAGGCAAGACCTACCTTGGTCAGTGATTTATGATTTACGACGACAGCAGCAAATTGCTACTAATGGCTACCATCAAGGGATATCAATTACCATTGACGAACAGGAAATTGTTTTTGATAATATAGATTGTAGTGGTGTGACTCGGCAGGAATGGCTGCAAAATTTAACATCTCCTACTCTGGAACTGGACATGGGAAGTTTTAAGGTTATAGAAGAGGAATTTTGAGCGGCAAAATTTGCAGTTATTTGAAAAATATTGAGGTAAAAAATGCACGATTTATATACACTGATTGAGAAAATTAAGAAAGCTCCTTCAATGTACTTGGGACGACATTCAATTATTTGTCTTCAGGCTTTTTTATCTGGTTACAGCGTTGCTAAATATGAGTTGGGAGAACAGCCAACTAAACAAGATAGCGATTTTATGCAGTTTCCTGAGTGGATACGAAAAAGATTCAATGTGCAGACTAGCCAATCTTGGGCTAACGTCATTCTGTTTTATTCTGAGGATGAAAGCAAAGCACTCGATCAGTTTTTTGCGCTGTTAAGTGAGTTTATCGATCGTCATTCTTCGACTGATACTTTAGGCGAAGGGGGATTGGAGATAGAGGAAAAAGTGCAAGTTTTTAGGAATTGATATAAAGCGCGAGAGCCTTCCCCATTCAATAGCACCTATACGATCGCTCAAGATACTGGTAAAGGTGAACAGCTTTGACAACAAGTTGCTCAGATAGTTCAACAGTTATTAGGAGGATTATGAGAGATTGGAATACTTTAAAGGAACGCTATTTGCGAGACGAACTACCTATTCGTTTGGGAAATTTAGCATCTAATTTGGCACGAATTAAGTCTCGCTGTCAAAATGTAGCTAATGGCGCAATAATTGAAAGTCTGCTGCAAGAAAGTAAGCTGCTTATTGAATGGACGGCTCAAGATGCAGAAATAGAAATAGCTGCTGAGTTAGTTGAGTTGCAGATTCAGTTAGCTTGCTGGCAATATTCTTGGGCAGGAATTTGGGAGGATGCGGAACAACGAATGAGAGTTGGAGAACAGGGAAGGATTTGGTCAGAAAAAGTGCTGAATATGTCGGGTTTGTTGGCTGTGAATTAGATAAGGGCGATCGCCTTTTGTGCGTGAAGGGCGATCGCAACTGGTACAACGATCGCAGTGTTTCGTATTTGGTGCTAAGGGCGATCGCTCTTTTTTACTCAAGCATCGCAACTCGCACAATCATCGCACTACTTTTTTTCTTTAGGATTTGCTGGATAAGTTGGGTTAGGACTCTCCTCCATCAAGATTTTTAAGATTCTGGAAAATTTTGTGTTTGGTACAGCAGCCGTAGTTGTAAACACAATTAGTGCAATAACAAATGAATATATTACTGATGCAAATAAATTAGTCCCTATCGCAGACCAAAAGCTTGTACGTTTTTGAATAATTTGTTCGATGGGCTCTAAAATTTCTTGGCGTATTTCCTTTTCCAAGTATTCCTCAGCATACTCATTTAGTAATATATTTGATTGCATTTTTAATGACAATAGAGCAGCACTATTTTCATTTTTGTAAGACATAATTGCCGATTTTAAGGCATCTTCTGTGGGCATTGTCCCCTGTGACTGTTGGTAGTCTTTCACAAATTGATGTTTATGAATCGAGTATTGAGCATACGCTATCATTCCAGATACTTTATCAAGTTTTGAAAGATTTGTATTAGGAGGATTAAGAAGTTCAAATACTTTTTCATCGGCTTGAAGTAGAAAGGGGTCGCGACCAAGATTGCTAGTATTACTACCAGGATTGTTCGGGCTATTTGTCATCTCTTTGTACCGATTCTATTACATCCCCAAAAACATTGCCCCCAACGTAACTATCGTATATATTATTGACACTAACATGGCTATTAGTAATACTTATCTGAATCATTAATTTTTTTTCTGTTTCTGTTTCAAAAAATTCATATATCACTGAAATAACGTTCTTTATGCCACGCCTGTCAATTGTAGTAAATAGAATCTTATTTCCAGAACTAAAAGTTAGTAATAATCCATAATGTTTTGGCTTCATGAAATTCCATAAGAACCCAAAAAATGCAGATAAAGTCAATAGCAGACCTAATGTAACGTTGTAACTACTAATAATCGCACCAACCATAAATAAAATTACTATAATCCAAAAAGGAATTGTTGCGATATCAACTTCTCCTTCACTAAAACTTTCAATATTATGAGATAGACAAACATTTTGGGAAAAATGTATTGTTCGTTTGGTAATGGTAATAACCTTATTACTTGCTAAGGCAATGCTATGAATCCCTGTCAGTTTATCCGCAATTTTCATAATTTATAAATAATCAATTAAAAATTCAAAAAATTAAGCTTAGAAAAAAATGTTTTTGTTCAAAGACTAAGCTTCAATAGATAACGGTGATGAACTTGCTCTACTGAAGAATGAGCAGCATAACTTTTAATCATACAGCAACTACGATCTGATACACTATTGAGGGATATAAAACGCTAGGCGTTTAATTACTAAATTTACGTTTCAATATCACTTCCATCATACTTAATAAATTGGATCTTTGTCTAGCCCAAAATGCTCGATTTTGTTAGCAGTTTTGTATGATACTCCAACTCGCCTTATGTAAAAAATGTTAAAAAATGCCAGAAAATGTTGGAAAAAGTTAGGTATAATACGGAAAATCACAACACCCACCATACTGCATGAATCTTAAGGAAGTGTTAAAAATGGCTGACGAGATGGTGTTTGCCAAGACGGGTGAGCACCTCGATAACTTACAAGAGGCAATTCTGCGAGGAACCATGCAAGGTGAGAAATATACCAAAATTGCCGAGGAGATTCACTGTAACGAGAGTTATGTTAGGCAAGTTGGTTCGCAATTATGGCAGATACTTTCAGAAGAGTTGGGAGAAGATGTTAATAAAAATAATTTTCGATCTGCAATTAAGAGGTTCCAAGTATCTAATTCTTCAAATTTTGCACAAGGCGTTTTAGCCATCGGTAATTTCAACACCTGTGGGGAAGCTAGACACCCGCCAAATATCCCAAACTCACACCCACCAAATCAGGAAACATCTAACTCAAAACAAACCACAACTCTACATCAAGATTTAAGCGAAATGCCAGAGTTGGGTGATTTCTACGATCGCACCGCCCAACTAGACACCCTCACCACATGGATTTTACAACAACGCAGTCGCCTCATAGCCCTGACAGGCATCAGCGGAATCGGCAAAACATCGTTAGCAGTGCAACTCGTACAACAAATTAAAGACGAGTTTGAGTACGTCGTTTGGCGTAATCTCGACACCTCTCCCACTCTCCCTGAATTTGAAGCTAACTTAATACAGCTTTTTTCCCAGTCAGAAAACCTAAATTCACCGGCAAGAAACCAGAAACGCTTACCGCTGATTAAATATTTGCAAAACCATCGCTGTTTAATAGTCTTGGATGACGTTCACAACCTTTTCTGTAGCGGCGAATTGGCAGGAAAATATAAACCCGAGTACGAAGAATATCGCTCCCTATTCAAACAGATAGAAAAATTATCCCATCAAAGTTGCTTTCTGCTAATCGGTTGGGAACAACCCAGAGAAGTGACTCAATTTAAAAGCCCAAATACTCTTATTCGTACCTTACAACTCAAGGGTTTAGACATCGCAGCCGGACGGGAAATACTCAGAGATTATGGGTTAGAAGAAAGCGACAACAGTGAAGCACTCATTCACCGCTACCAAGGCAACCCCCTATGGTTAAAAAGCGTGGCGAATCTGATTGAAGAGTTGGGAATCAGCGCGACAGAATTATTACTAGATGATACCATATTGTTGCCGGAAGATTTGAAAGATGTTTTACAGCAGCAGTACGATCGCACTTCCGAACTAGAAAAACAAGTTATGTCTTTGTTGGCTAGCGAAAACCAGCCAGTCAACCTAGCAAAATTGCTAGAAAAAGGACAAATATCATCATCAGATTTACTCAACGCGCTCCAATCTTTATCACGGCGCTGCTTGATAGAAAAACAGGAAAGTCTTTACACTCTCCCACCTGTATTGAGGCAGTATATCAAAGGGTTGTAACCAAAATATAAAATCGCCCTGTGCTACCATAGAATACAAAACTTACAGATATTCGCATTGAAATGTTGTATAACCTGAAATTATGCCAACTATTTTACGAGTAGGCCCTTACCGACTTTACTTTTACAGCCATGAACCGAATGAACCACCTCATGTTCACATTGACAGAGACAAATCATCAGTTAAATTTTGGTTGGAGCCAGTCAGTTTAGCAAACAACCTTGGTTTTAGTGCTAAAGAACTTCGGAAAATACAGTCGGTAGTACAAGAAAATCAACAAACGCTTTTGGAGGCTTGGTATGGGTATTTTGGCGATTCGAGCGGACGAGAGAGTTAAGGAGATTCATTTTACAGAAGAAACAATTAGTGTTGATTTGATGGATGGACGAACCATTACTGTGCCTTTAATTTGGTATCCCAGATTGTTTAATGCAACGCCCGAGCAAAGGGCAAAATGGGAAGTATGCGGAGGAGGCTATGGCATTCACTGGGAAGAAATCGATGAAGACCTCAGTACAGAAGGAATGCTGCGGGGGGCACCAGCTCCGAAGCCTTCTGCTTGAAAATTTACGAGCTAAGAAATACAAAAAAACGCAGATGATATTGCAATCATCTGCGTTCATTTGCGGTTTAATTAAACGGTTTTAAACTCAAGCCGCAGCCTTCTCTAAAGGCAGCACTTGAGCGAGGAATTTGTGCAGTTGCTCCCCTTCCACCACTTCAGTTTCCAACAGTTTCTGCGTAATTGTTTCCAACAATTCTCGATTTGCTTTCAGAATATCCAAAGCTTGCTGGTGTGCAGTTTCGACAATTTCCTTCACTTCTTGGTCGATCGCCTCAGCAGTTTGGGCACTCACCGCACGACGCGCATTTCCCATACCATCGCCGAGGAACGATTGTTGACTCCGATCGTAAGCAAGAGGCCCCAAAACCTTACTCATCCCGTAAGTTGTCACCATCCGTTCAGCTAAATCAGTCGCCCTTTGCAAGTCGTTGGAAGCGCCAGTAGTAATGCTACCAAACACCACTTCCTCAGCCGATCGCCCGCCCAGCAAAGTTGCAATTTGACCGCGCAGTTCCGACTCATCCAACAAGAAACGGTCTTCTGTCGGTACTTGCAACGTGTAACCCAATGCAGCCATACCGCGCGGGACGATCGATATTTTGGCCACTTCGCCGCCGCCGGTCATCGCAGCACCCACCATCGCGTGCCCGACTTCGTGGTAAGCCACAATCTTTTTCTCTTTTTCGTTGAGCACCCGGCTTTTCTTTTCCAAGCCAGCGACAACGCGCTCAAACGCCTCTAAAAAGTCTTCCTGTGCCACAGCGAGGCGGCGGTTGCGGGCCGCCAACAAGGCAGCTTCATTGACCAAATTTGCCAAATCTGCGCCCGAAAAACCGGGGGTGCGAGTGGCGATCGCCTTCAAGTCAATATCTGGGCCCAACTTCACTTTTTGAGAGTGAATGTTCAAAATTGCTTCGCGGCCGGATAAGTCGGGGCGATCGACTAAAACTTGGCGATCGAAACGGCCGGGGCGCAACAAAGCAGCATCCAAACTTTCCGGGCGGTTAGTTGCAGCCAGCACAATTACCGTAGTATTGCCCGCCGCAAAACCATCCATTTCAGTTAATAGTTGATTGAGAGTTTGTTCGCGTTCGTCATTCCCACCGAATGCAGCGTTAGTGCTGCGAGATTTGCCGATCGCGTCCAATTCATCAATGAAAATAATACAAGGAGCCTGTTTCTTAGCCTGCTCGAATAAATCTCTTACCCTCGCAGAACCAACACCTACAAACAGTTCCACAAACTCCGAACCCGAAATGCTAAAAAACGGTACGCCAGCTTCACCAGCCACTGCTTTTGCTAACAGCGTTTTGCCAGTTCCCGGCGGCCCGACTAACAGCACGCCTTTCGGAATTCTCGCACCGATTGCCGTAAATCTGTCGGGAGTTTTCAGGAACTCAACAACTTCGACCAATTCAGTTTTAGCCTCTTCTACTCCAGCCACATCAGCAAAAGTAATTTTCGCCGATTCGCCTTCCACGTAGACCTTAGCTTTGCTTTTGCCGATCGACAGTGCACCCTGCGGCCCGCCACCGCCCCGGTTCATGAAAAATTGAAAAATCGCCACAAAAATCAGCGGCGGAATCACCCAGCTCAAAACACTGCCGATCCAGCCATTTTTAGCCGGGGGAGTTGCCGCAAATTCAACGCCTTTTGCTTCCAAAAGTTTAGGCAGTTCCAGGTCAAAAATCGGCGTAGTTGACAGCACTTGACCGGGTTTGTCGCCTTCGCCTTTTAGTTGGTAGCGAATTTCATTTTGACCTACCGAAGCTCTGACTACATCTTGTTCTTGAACCTGATGGACGAACAAGCTGTAAGGCACTTGCGGAATTTGCGGCCCGAACAAATTCGGCAAAAAGATATTTGCCAGCAGAAACAAACTTGAGAGCAATAACAAAATATTGCTAATTTGCCTAAAACGAGGTGGTTGGGGCTGGTCTTTAATTGCCATTGATAACGATCGTCCTTGAATTTTAGTCAATTTTATTCATTTATTTTCTCATCAAATAGGCACGCAGTGTCAAGCGGATTTCCTCACTCGATCAGTCGGTTAACCGGGCTGCACTGATTTGGGATTAAAAACGAACCGCGAAGACGGGAAGGACACGAAGGAAGAGAAGAAGAGAAGATCGTTATAGTTATAAATTATTGGTTAATAGTTAGTTAATGGTTATTGCTTCCACATCGCTTTAAGATTCTCTCTCTGTTTTCTTACTTCGTGTCCTTCGCGTCTTCGCGGTTTGATATCGCGTCAGCCAAAAGTAACAAAGCCGCGATTTGAGAAATCTCTGAATAGTAGAATTATGTCTAACCGCCAGACACATTCTTCGCAAACTCTTCGCGTCCAGACACCAAATTAGCCGGTACGCCGTTAGGGTAGTTTTGTGCTATTAAAGCTTGCAATTTTTGAACTCGGTTTTCAGGGTTCGGGTGAGAACTCAAAAACTCCGGCGGCGCTTCGCCCTTCCTAGCTGCACCGAGAATTTGCATCACCTCAACAATACCTCTAGGATCGTAACCTGCCTCTGTCATAAACCGAAAACCGAGCCGATCGCTCTCAAGTTCGTCCGATCTACCGTACCGCAAACCGACAACTTGATTGACAGCTTGAGCAATTAATGCTGCCTGCTGACCGCCCCCGCGATCGTCGCTAGTAGCCACTCCAACCGCCGTTACCAAAGCCCTGCCCAACTGCTGTTTTGCCAAATGTTCCGCAGCGTGGCGCCCTACAACGTGACCGCTTTCGTGCCCGAGTACAGCAGCCAACTGAGCCTCGGAATTCAGCCGCCGCAGCAGCCCTGCTGTAATGAAAACTTGTCCTCCCGGCAAAGCAAAAGCATTGACAGTTTGGGGGTCTCGCAGCAGGTGGAATTCAAACGGATAACCTGCTTTTTTGGCATCCGAACCGTTGACAACTTTTTCTCCTACTCGATCGACATACTGCTGAATACTCTGACTCGGATAAAGCCCCCCGTATTTGGCTGCCATTTGATCTCGCGCCTGCAATCCCAAAACTATCTCTTGGCGGGGAGAAAGCTGCACCCGCTGTCTCTCTCCAGTTACCGGATTTTGTACGTCGTTTGTAAAATAGGTGATTGCTCCAAAAAATGCCATTAATAGCCCGATCGCGGCTCGAAATAAAAATTTGTTCACACGCTTTCACCTAAAAAGTTTAGCGAGTAGATTACCAGGCTGACAGCTACCTCGACATCTGTCTGAAGTATTAATAATGGTAATTGGGAATTGGTAATTGGGAATTGGTAATTGGGAATTGGTAATTGATTGCGACAACAGTGCGAGCTTCTAGCTCGCGTTCCGATAGCTCGCGAGCTAGAAGCTCGCACTACACAACAACAACGCTCGGCGGCGATTACCCGCACATGATAAAACAAATAACAAGTAACAAATAACAAGCAACCAATAACCAATTCCCAAATTCCCATGTTTCAAACTACCCGCCGCCGCCTCGCTATTTGGTACACAGCCGTTACTGCTGTATTGTTACTTGTATTCGCCACTGGTTTCTATTTCTACGTCCGCAATACTTTGATCGATCGCATTGACGACACTCTCAATCATGTTGTCGAAGTAATAGAGCGAACTCTCGTTATCGAACCGCTAACTTTCCCTACTACTGAAGATAAAATTAAGTTGCAAGTTAATATTCAAGCCAGTTTTCGAGACAGCACCGATGCAGTAGAAGACGACCACATCGATTTAGAATGGTTCAGTCCTACGGGTGAATTGCTGTGGTCTACTTTATCGGAACCGCTGAATATTCCGATTCACGCTAACCGCACGGGCGAAACTGTTTGGGTTAATCATAAGTTGCGGTTTGAAGGTACAAATCAAGTACAAGAAAGGTTGGCAGCGGGCAATGTACCGGATGTCACGGATTTAAGGGATAGAGGGAAGAGGGATTTAACCGCAGAGGCGCAGAGGGTACAGAGGGGAGAAATCAGAGATTTTGATGGCGGTTTGAATGCAGGTTTGCAGGAAAATCTAAATTTAGGTAGTGAAAAGTCGATCGCACAAAATACAAATCGCGTTTCTACCAAACCGATTAGCATTCGGACAACTCAAAACTATTCCCTCAGACAAGTAACGCAGCGAGTGGAAATCGGCCGCCAAGTTCTGGGATATTTGCGAGTCAGCCATCCTTGGTTTGAAGTGACAAAACCCATCCGCCAATTAATTCTCGATTTGATTTTGGGCGCGGGTTTAACTCTAATTGGCGTGGCGGCTATTGGCTGGCTGCTGTCGGGATTGGCGATGGCACCGATACGAGAGTCTTACGGGCGTCTCAAACAGTTTACGGCTGACGCTTCTCACGAACTCAGAAATCCGATCGCCACTATTCAAACTAACGTCCAAGTAGCTTTGGCGGAACCGGATATCGAACCGCAGCAGCATCAACAGCTACAAGTTATCGAACGCCTGACGCGCCGTTTGGGGCGCTTGGTTGACGATTTGCTGTTTTTAGCCAGACAAGACAGCGGTATCGTGCAGCAGCAGTGGATTGATGTTCCTCTCGATGCTTTGCTGATGGAGATAATTGAAGAACAACAGGCGATCGCCACTACCCAAAATCTCTCTCTTTCTTTGGAAATTGTCGATGTGCCCCACGCTGAGGACAACTTTACACTCTTGGGCGACTGGGATCAATTAGCCCGACTGTTTACCAATATCGTCAGCAACGCCGTGCAGTATACGCCCTCTGGCGGTCAAATTCAAGTAGAATTGCAGCTTGCAGCTAAAAACAAAAGAAATTCGCCGATGTTACATCCAGCGCTGCAAGTAAAAGTAACAGACACCGGCATCGGAATTGCCGCAGAAGCCCTGCCGCATTTATTCGATCGATTCTACCGCGCCGATCCCGCCCGCACCCACCGCAGCGCCGCCGGTTCGGGTTTAGGATTAGCCATCGCTAAAGCAATTGTCGAAAATCACCGCGGCCAAATCCGCATTGACAGCCAAGTCGATCGAGGAACCGCCGTTACCGTCACCCTCCCCGCCCACAAATCACCAGAAATCGGCCTCTAAAATTCCTCTTTTCCTGTTTTCCTCTCTTCCTGTGCGCCCTAGAAAGGTTAATCACAAAATCTATCCCTCAAGCCTGATTCTTCCTACCTCGCGCCCAAACCCAGCTATTAAAATTCAATTCCAGCATAGATTAACATGAACTTTGTTAGAAAACCTCGATCGAACTCGTGAGGAGTTATTTATGTTTCGCCACAATCTACCGTTCAAAAAAATCTGCTTGCTAGCAGCCACCTGCGGGGGTTTACTCGTTAGTCTCGCAACACTTTCCCAGGCCGGCGGCCCCCCGCCCCAAAAAGGAAAACCCGTTTCCCAACCCGCAGCCACTCCCGCAGCCACTGAAGAACCCGTCAGCCAACCGACTCCCGCTGCGAGTCCGGGCCCCAGCGGGATGCCCTCTATACCCACAGACGCGCCTCCCCGCTTCCCGATGCCGAGTGCGCGAGTTACGCCTGCCGAAGGCATGATAGTAATTAAACTGGTGAATACCACCAATGCTGTCATCAATTATCAAATCGTAGGCGTGACCCCTCCGCGCACTCTGGGCGAACAATCGGAAATTTTGCTCAAAACCATCAAAGTGCCAATCACCCTCACTTACCAGCGCCCAGACGGGGGATTGCTGCTGGTTCGCCCCCATGCAACCGCGATGCCGGGAATGTTGCAAGTCAGTTTCGGCGCGACAACTGAGTTGGGCGCTGATACAAAATCGCTGGAAATTCAGGAAGATGGCAAGGTAATTTTGAATTAGTCATTAGTTATTAGTTATTAGTTATTAGTTATTAGTTATTAGTTCGCTGTTGTCACTAACCAATAACCAATAACTAATACCTAATCTGACTTATTTCTTAGTCCGCGCAGGCGGACTTTGTTTTTGTAGACGCGATTTCAATATCCGAATTAACCATCGACAACAGGGCTATTGAGGACACCGCACCCTGCCGTTTCCCTACGCGAAAATATCGATACCGAAAACGTCGTAGCACGGGCGAGTCCTCGCCCGCCCTCGCTTGGATGTAACCATCCCCCTAATTGTAGGGAAACGGCACTGCCGTGTCCTGATTTCGGGTAACGGGTAAAATCAACCGGATTGGATGAAATTGCCTGCGAGTGCGATCGGATATAACGGAGACTTGGTTTGACAAGAAGCGATTTCAATCGCCGAGTAACAAAGGAGGTAACTTAGTAAAAGGTAAATCCTCGTTCATTGCATCTATTTCTTCCTGTTCTCTTTCGTTGATTTGACCGATATAAGACTTGAGAATTTGCGCCAGACGGTTGTTATAAAATCGGTGCAAACTATAATTTGGCGTAGCTGGAAAGCCGCGCCGTTTTTTGTGCCTGCCGCCGGCACCCGGATCGAAGCTTTTGATGCCCCGATCGATCGCCCATTCGATCGGCGTATAGTAACAAGCATCGAAGTGCAAGCAGTCGATTTCCTGCAAACTTCCCCAATAACGCCCGTACAGCCGATCGCCCTTATACAAACAAAAAGACATACCTACCGGTTGTCTCTCATCTTCCTTGTCGTAGGCGGCTACAAATAAAACTCGATCGCGATAATTGTGGTGCAACTGTTCAAAAAATCGCTTAGTCAGATACTTGCTTCCCCACCAACCAAATTTGTCGCAAGTATTCTCATAAAAAGCATACATTTGAGCAAACATGGCTTGGGGAATTTCATCGCCAGTCAGCGTTTTTACTAACAAACCAGCTTGGTCAACTGCTTTGCGTTCGCGCTTGATATTGCGGCGCTGGTTGGCATTAAATGCGCCTAAATAATTGTCAAAATTTTGATAGCCTTGATTTTGCCAAATATAGCTGTGGTGCAGCCAAGTGCTGAAACCGTGGCGTTCCATTCTTTCGCGCCATTCGGGATCGACGTAGAGGAAATTGCAACCGGAGAGATTGTGCCGATCGCAAAAATGGTCGATCGCGCTTACCATTACTCCCGTTAACTCATCTTCATCTTCCCCCTCCGCTATCAAAAACCGATAGCCTTCTGCGGGAGTAAACGGCGTCATTCCCATTAATTTCGGATAGTATTGGATGCCCAAACGCTGGGCTAAATCGGCCCACTGATTGTCGAATACAAATTCGCCGTAACTGTGACTTTTGACATAAAGTGGCGCACAAGCAATCAACTGTTTGTCTCGCCACACAGTCAAGTGATGCGGCAGCCAACCGGTTTTACCTGTCGCAGAGCCCGATATTTCGAGATTGTTCAGCCAATCCCATTCCAGAAAAGGAGTTTTTAGCGGCATCGCCAAGGCATCCCACGACGCTTGCGGGATTTCGCCTATTTTGCTAATCCAGGCTACAGAATATTGAGGTTTTGGCTGTTCCAGCATAGGGAGATTTGAGCGTAGAGCGATCGAACTTCATTTAAGTTAATATAATTTCCCCTGTTCGACACTTGTTACCAGGCTCTGCCTGGTAACGCAGATCCAGAGGCTCTGCCTCGATTTTCCTTGCGCTTGCGAGGCAGAGCCTCGCTTACATGGGTTCCCAGGCAGAGCCTGGGAACCAGTTAGCCCGGGAACCAGTTAATGCGCTCCTCATCGATCGACCCGATAATGCAAAAATACCTCTTGCCCCACCTGTTTTACAGCCAAAAGCTCCAATTTCGGCGCTAAATGCGCTAAAAAACCCTTTCCCTCCACAGGTGTCGGTGCATCCGCGCCGCCCAAAATTAACGGGCAAACCGTCAACCAGAGTTCGTCTATCAAGCCAACAGCAAGCAAAGACGCGACGAGTTTTCCCCCGCCCAGAATCGCCAAACGTTTGATACCGAGAGTTTCTAGCTGTTGAAACGCATCAATCAAATCAATTTCTTCCTCTGCGGTTTTCGCATAGATAATTCGATCGAATTGAGATGTTGCACCATTCTCAATAAGCCTTTTATCAACAGGCAAGATGCCTGTGAAGCGAGAAAATTCATCTTTAGTGGAACGGGCATCTTGCCCGTTCTTGAGAATGGTGCCAGATGCGCGATCGAACTTACTGTTTGTCATCGGGTAGGGAAACGGCAATGCCGTTTCCCCGTCTTTCGTCGCAAGAGGAGACGGGAATCCCGTGTCCCTACTGTCTTGCCGCGTCAGCAGCCAGCGAGGCACCGGTTGCTGGAAAAATCGCAAGTTTGGGTCAAATTTGGGCGATCGCGAACACACAATTTGCACCGGTTGTGGGGGCTTTCCTTGCAATTCTCTCTGTTTGAGCAATTCCGGCGAAATCACTCTCATCGTCGTCCCATAAGCCTGTAAAGTGCCGTTGCCGAACAAAACCGCGTCACTTGCTGCTACTTGCTGTTCGAGGTGGGCTTTGTCGTTGGCAGAACCGAATCTCGCGGGCGATCGTACTGCATCTGAAATTTTACCGTCAGCACTGATCGCGAGTATTACTGTTGCGTGAGGTCGATCGATTTTATCTATCATTAATTTATGAAACTTTGGCACGACATCCTATTTAACTAAGTAACTTCACGGATGTATACCGTATTATTGTTGGCGATGCGGACGTAATCGCAAAATCTTACAATCAATCTCCCATTACGCTTTTGACATAATTAAATTTCTCCATACTCATCTGCTTAGCAACTAGGGTTATAATACTTAAAATCACCAATTTTAGTCAAAACAGTCGAGAATAGAATCTCGGAGAAGGTGTGGTAGCACATCAAACAAGAATTAAGCTGGAAAATTCATGAAAACTTAGATGCTATTAAACAAAAAGTTCGCGCTGAGCTTGAAGAATTTTAAACAGAAATACTCTTCATCTATAACCGGATGGGATTACATATTATCAGCCGTGGCTGCTGTTGCAAAATTTTTAATAATTAGTATTAGATTGGGAAAGACTTACTGAGTGCGATCGAACTAACAGTATTAATGCCACAGATTTTGGGTTGTCAGCTAGGGACACGGCAATGCCGTGTCCTTATCGGTACCTACCGATCGACATATTGCAGCAAAGTGTCCACACTAGCATTGTGGTCTATGAAAGAAAACAAATGTTTGAAGAGGAGTTTTCCATCTGCATCCAAAACAAACTGAGCGGGCAAAGGAGCACCTAAAGCCTGACCGACTTGATAAGCCCGAAACACTCTTAGGCCTGGATCGGACAGCAGAGGCATTTTCAAGCCTAAATCTCTAACCACAATTTGGCTTTGGCGATCGTCGGTACTGGCAACCATCAATAATTCTATATTGCGATCGGCAAATTTTTCCCAGTTTTCATTCAAAGCTTTAATGTGAGGAAAACAGAAAGGGCAATATTGCTTTTCAGTAAAAATCCGCGTAAAAGCCACAATTACCGGCTTATCGCCCCGATAATTCGACAGCCGCACTAATTTGCCATTATTAATATCCGGCAATTCAAAATCTGGCGTCATCTGTCCCAGCTTCAGAATATTAGTCGCGGGAACAGGCAATAAATTTTGGAAAAACCGCTCATTTAACAAGCCGCTAAAATTAGTAGAAGTCAGCATATTTCCTAATTGAGTAATTGCTAATTGGTAATTGGTAATTAAAAATCCGTTAAACAAATGCCCCTGCGGGTAGGGACACGGAAGTGCCGTGTCCCTACAAATATAATGTGCTTAAACCGCAGCAAAGAATACCTTAGACTTGACTGGATCGGGAGTCATAGTCTTGTCACCGGGCTGCCAGCCAGCGGGACAAACTTCATCGGGGTGAGACTGGACGTACTGGATAGCTTGCAAAGTGCGGAGAGTTTCGTCCACGTTGCGGCCGAAGGCAAGATTGTTGATAGTAGAGTGTTGGATGATGCCTTCTTTGTCGATGATGAACAGACCTCTGAGGGCAATGCCTGCTTCTGGGTCGAGGACGTTGTAGTCAGAACTAATTGTTTTTTTGAGGTCAGCAACTAAGGGATAGTTGAGGTCGCCGACACCGCCTGATTTGCGGTCTGTTTGTATCCAAGCGAGGTGGGAGAATTCGCTGTCAACGGATACGCCGAGGATTTCGGTATCGATGTTCTTGAAGTCCTCGAAGCGATCGCTAAATGCTGTAATCTCAGTCGGGCACACAAAGGTGAAGTCCAAGGGGTAGAAGAACAGGACTACATACTTTTTGCCTTTATAGTCTGACAGTTTAACTGTCTTGAATTCCTGATCCACTACGGCTGTTGCTGCGAAATCGGGTGCAGCTTGACCAACCCGGAGGCATTCACTTGTCATAGATTTTGTTTCCTTTTTTACGAACTGTTACAAATATATCATACTCATAACGACTACAAGTATCTTCTATAGAAATCAAAAAAACACGCTCTCACAATTGAGAGCGCGGTTTTTTTGATTAAATCATGGCTCAGGCGGGATTTGAACCTGCGACCTTGGGCTTATGAGTCCCCTGCGCTAACCACTGCGCCACTGAGCCAAACTTACTTCACGATTTACTATCATAGCACGGTAGGGCGGGCTATGTCTTCTTTCCAAAGAACAGAATTTATAATAACTTCCAGTAAAAGTTATGAGTTTTGATAATCATTCAAAACCCATAACTTCCGACCAGTCGTTACCGAGAAGCGCTGGACGCATCGTCGGGCAGAAAAGCCATTGGATTGACCGCACCCTGTCCGGCGGGATGGACTTCAAAGTGCAAGTGCGGCCCGGTACTGAAGCCGGTGCTGCCCATTTCTGAAATCTGTTCCCCTTGAGCGACCTTCTGACCCTTTTGCACCAAAATTCGGCTGTTGTGGGCGTAGAGCGTCTCAGAGCCGTCTGCATGGGTAATTTCCACCAGATAGCCGTAGCCGCCGTCGTTCCACTGTGCATAGGTCACCACCCCGTCAAAGGCTGCCACAATTGGCGTGCCGATCGGCCCTGCAATATCAATTCCCTTGTGCATCCGTCCCCAACGCCAGCCGTAGCCAGAAGTAAGAACTCCCTTAGACGGCCAAATAAACCCGTTAGCCGACTGTTGTTTGCCGTTAGGCAGATAAGTATCAGGGCCCGAAAGCGGAGGCAGTTCGGGAGAAACCATGCGCCCCAAATACGGGTTGCTCAGGGGGTCGTAACCCTCGGCTCCCAAAGGAGCAGTTGCTACCACCGGCCGCTCCTGAGCAGAGGTTGGCGTCAGGTCGATCGGTTGCAGTTCCGCTGCGCTAGCGGGGTTATAACGCTCTTGCTGCTGCTTCTGAACCTGCTCAGACCAGGCTCTAGACGGCGGTCTGCTGATTTCATTCTGCACCGCCTCAGTATAGTCGGGGGTGTAGAGATAGGGATTGACACTTGGGATTTCCTCAGACGGGTTGCTCGATGCTCCTGGCGCCGAGGGCCCGTCAGTTGGAGCCAGAGACACCGCATTTGCCCCGATCGAGTTGCGCTCGGCGCGATATTCCGATCGCAGCCTGACAACTTCTGCCCTCAAGCGTTCTGCATAAGGGTTGAGATCCTGCGGTGCGGGGAGAGCTTCGCGATTCGACGACTCAGGTAAAGCGCTAGTTGGAGCAGCATTTAAACCGTGGGCGCTAGCATTTGGGACGAAGCTGACCGGCTGGGGGTATTCTTCCTTAGCGATGGCGGTAGCAGTTGCACTTGCTGGCATTGGCAGAGCACTGGTGTCAACTGCACCTGTAAATGTTGGTTCGCCTTGAAGCTCCAGTTTCCCGGAGTCGCTAATGGTTTGAGAAACTTGAGTTAGCGGAATGCTGTTAATTTGGGGAACCATCGGCGCTGAAATATTGTTCAGACCTTCCAAGTTCGCCAAGGGAGAGACAACCGGCACTGTAGGCGCGGGTGCTGCAACGCCAGCATCGGCTATTTCCGGGGTAGACGAACTGGGGTTCAAAGATGCGGGAACCGAAGCCGCCGACCAAAGAGATGTAGAGTTGGAGGCAGAATAAGAGGCTGCCGCCTGCACCGCTGGATTATTTGAGCCAACTTGGGGAATTTTCAGCCGTTGATTTACATTCAGCAAGTTGGGGTTGCCGAGCTTGTTGACCGAGATCAGCTCTTTGGGGGATACGCCGTAACCTTTGGCGATCGCATCTACGGTATCTCCCGGACGCACGCTGTAGAGCATCTGGGCCGGCGCGGCGGTACTTCCCGCAGGGGAGACTACCACAGCCGAAGGCAAACGGGGTGTTGCCAGAGACTGTTCAATTGACTCGAATGCTCGATCGGACGATGCTGCTTGACCTACCCCGGCATTTGGAATTACAGGTGTGGCCCCAAGGTCGGGAATGGTTGTCTGAGTTGCAAAGCCGGGGGATGCCAGCGTCGGTGCTGACTCCGGCAAAAATGCCGCAGGTGTAGATGAATTTGCTCCCCCCTCAGACCCCAACAAAGTTCGATCGGATTCTGTGGTGCGGTTTTCCTGTTTTTTCAAACTGTCGATTGCCCCGTCTGCGTTGAGGCTGTCGATCGAACTTTGTTCCGGTACCGTCGTAGCCAGCGGGGTCGCTGCTGTTGATGGCTGCCCGGACAGGGCTGCACTATCCAATGGCTCGGAGCCAGTCAGATTTAACTCTTGTTCGGGATTGACCGTCGCTGCGCGCTCTAGCGAAGCCGATGCGGTATTGCCGGCGTTCTGTTGTGGCGCGGCTTCCGTCGCAGTCGGAATTCTGAGCTCTTGGCCTACTTGGAGTAGGGTATCGGGTTTGATGCTGTTGGCAGTTGCTAGTGCCAAAGGTTCAACTTGATAGTCCCGAGACAGCTCCCAAATGGTTTGTCCCTGCTGCACCTTAACCGCCACCTGGTCAGAAGGCGATCCTGCCTGTTCGGCTGGGGAACCGTCAACTTTTGCGGAGGTAGCGGGCCCATTGGCCGATACTGGCTGTACTTCAGCGGTGGATTCTGATGTCGGTGCGAGTTCAGACGCGCGAGCGCTGTCTCCATTTCTCGGTAGCAGGATGCCAGAAGCACCTACCGATATTGCCAGCCCGATCGTGGCGAGAGAGCGAACTCTGCCTGTGCTGAGCGTTGTCTGTTTGGACGGCTCCGTAGAACCGTCTCTGTCGATTTCACTAGCCTGAACAGGCTTAATTTGGGGATATGTTCGTTTCAAAAAAACGACCTCCTACTGAGAAGCGCTAACTGTCCTTGGAAACACTCAAGGGGATCACATGACGCTGAATTTAAATCAACAAGCAAAAATATTCTGATTGTTGACAGCTATCATGCTTAGGCAAGATTACCTTGCTTTTTAAATTTAGACAAGCTCAAACCGTCATAAATTTTAAAATTGTCGGTCAAACCTGCTGCAATTACACCCCAAAAGCCTTACACCGCAATAGCTGGAACGAATACATAAAATCTGCGTTCCGGTAAGGCTAGGACTCTTACCTATTATTCGACTTTATGCTAATTTCCGGACAGTCTACAACCGTATATTTACTAGATATAGCGTTCAGACTCAGGCTTGTGCTCGCTCACGCCCTAAATCGCTAAAATCCTCTGTTTTTGTTGCTGAATCATCTTGCGAGTAATTTGGTGTTGCTGATAACAATCTGTTTTTGAATGAATAAAATATATTAATCTCGGCTATCTAGATTTTCACCGCTTTGATACAAATTTCTTATATTTAAACGGAGATTTGGCAGCCTCCGGCAGCTATTAAATCTCTATATATTTATGTGTTGATAATGATTTATCCCAGTTCGCCCAACTGTCGTTTAGCCTCAAATAAACCTACAGCGGCGCTGACGGAGAGGTTCAAACTCCTGACTCCAGGCTGGCTCATGGGAATAAAAACTGTGGCGTCGCAGGCATCTAAGACGAATTGGGGAATGCCTGCAGTTTCCGAGCCAAACATCAGCCAGTCGTTGGCTTGAAATTGGAATTGGGCGTAACTGCATCGCCCGCCAGTGCTGAATCCGATCGATCTTCCCCCGCGCTGCTGCCGACAGCCCATAAAAGCCGCTAAGTCTTCGTGGCAGTGGAGATTGACGTAGGGCCAGTAATCTAAGCCGGCTCGTTTAAGGTAGCGATCGCTAATTTCAAACCCCAGCGGGCCCACTAAATGGAGTTCCGTGCCAGTGGCAGCGCAAGTGCGGGCGATATTGCCAGTATTCGGGGGGATTTGCGGGTGAATCAAGACAAGTTGGGGCATGAAGCTAATGAAAAGCCTGATATACAGCAAGTGAGAAATTTATAAAACTACCCAAAGGTAGATATAACTTATAGCTTTTATTTATAACCTTTGTCTAGTTCCATTGATTAGATATTCTGATTTGTTTTTAGGCGCCGCTCTGCAACTTTTTCGCGGGAGGTTCCGGCTATTTGTATTGTTGGCCCAGTACGCACAGCCAGGGGGCTAGTGAAAGCCCCCGTTATAATAACGGCGGGTACTTCACGCAACTAACTGGGCGCACAAGTTGTCTTCGAGCTCCCATTCTTGGTGAGCCATCCCCTGAATTCCTTGCAGAATAATACTGCGGGTGTCAGAACCGCCCTCGTGCAGCTTCAACCACTGCTGGGCGGTGTTGCCTTCCCGGAGAATCTTTTTGAGCGGCGAGAGAAAGCAGCTAAAGCCGCGTTTTTTGGCGATCGGCCAGACTTCCCGGTAAATTTCCTCAATCCAATCTCGTGCCAGAATAGTTCTGCCGTCTTGCCAGTGGGTGAGTTCAGCATCCAAACTTTGCCGGGATGCAGCAATTTCGTTGGCGTCTGTGAGGGCCACTAAGTCTTCGTTACGGGTAGCCGCTGGCAACGTGCACAGTTCCAAGGGGTCTAAGCTGGGGTCTTCCATCATCTGCCAAATGCGAGCTTCGAGCAAGGCAGTGATGGCCAACAAAGCCAGAGGATTGACTTCGAGGTCGCAAATTCTCAGTTCGAGGCGGTTGAGACAGTAGGGGCGGCGATCGCCATTTGGGCGCACGGCCGACCACAAATGGCGGACGTTTTGCATGGTGCCGAGTTCTAGCTGTTCTTCAGTCCACTGAATGTAATGTCTGTGACTTTCAAACAGGGGGACGATGGCGGGAGTTTTGGGAAACAAACCCCACCGAGTGGAATGATAGCCCGTGACTTCGCCGTCAAGGAAGGGAGAAGAGGCGCTCAAGGCAAGGTAGAGGGGTGCTTCGACGCGGGCGAGGCGGATGGCGCGCATCAGCAGTTCTGGTTGGGAGATGCCGATGTTGATGTGAATGCTGGCGGTGACGACTTTGGTGCCGTAGGTTTGCTCGATGTAGGTGTGGTAGGGGTTGTTGGGATCGGATCGGTAAAATCGATCGCTCCCTCCGAGAGATAGGGTACTTCCAGGCAGCAAGGTATAGTCGCCCATTTGTTTGAGATACTCGCGCAGCCGGACTCGCGGCTTGACTAAGGCGCACAGCAGGCGATCGTAGCTGCACAGCGGGGCGGTCGTGTACTCCACATTGCGGCTATCAGGCTCCCGCACAAATCCCTCTAGATCGGCGACTATGCGATCGGAGAGACCGACCACATCACCTTGTGGCGTGCCGGTATACATTTCTACTTCAAAGCCTTTCGATAGCAGCACGTTTGTTCCTCAGCTAAGTTGAGTGCTAGTTTCTAGTATCCCAAAAATTGACCTGTTCATACTATCTTCCAAGAGGCAGAGTTGAAATTTTTCGCGACTGGCACTGAAACCGGGTTTTTCGGCGCCAGCAAGTTTGAACGTTTGTGTGTTAGTTGCGATCCTTGGGCGACAAATACTACCATCGCAAAGAGTTTCCGAGGCGGTTTTAGAGTCAGAAAAGCTGTTTGTTCGATCGCGGGCGTGTTTCATTCGGCCTTCGTGACGATCGTACTTATGGTGAAGAGAACCCACCCCTGCCTCAGACAAAAGTTAGAAAACACTGCCTACTACCTTCCTCCTAGCTTTTGTCTGCTGCCTTCGTTCCTTCTTCCTTCTTTCCTCTACCTTCTTTCCTCTACCTTCTTTCCTCTTCCTTCTTCCTTCTTCCTTCTTCCCTCTTCCCTCTTCCTTCTTCCCTCTTCCTTCTTCCTTCGACATATGTTTTCAGCCTTGAGGGGGATAGCCGCAGATATATCTCGGGTGCGATCCTAAAAGAGGACTCTGCAATATTTTTGAGTTATTATTAATCCCTGGAAATCCCTGTGAAAGAGCAAGAAAGAATTCCTCCCAATTTTTGGAATATGCTAAGCAATTTAGCTTTAGTGCGGTTTTTGCTTTTATTTGCTTCTGGTTGGGCTGGACTACAACTTTTAGCCTACTTTGAAACTGCTGTCGCGGTTTTCACGATTGCTGCACTCGTGGCTTTTTTGCTCAACTATCCGGTGCGAACTCTCCAGCGATTTTTACCGCGAAGTTTAGCTGTCGCCTTCGTTGTCTTGCTCACGATTTTAGTGTTTGGCGGTCTCACCGTCACCCTAGGGGTCACTCTTTTATCTCAAGGACAGCAATTAATTGACAGCATGACTGAATTTGTGAATGCTCTGGCACCTCTGTCGGAGCGCATCGAAGCCTTCCTGCGGGCGAGAAACCTGCAAGTTAACCTGCGAGTTATTGAGGAACAACTGCGAAATCAAGCTTTGGCTGGAGTTGTTTCGAGTATTGCTTTTTTACAAGTATTTTTAACCAACTTATTGAATTTAATATTAATTATGGTGGTGGCTTCTTTCATGTTACTTGATGGAGAGAGGCTGTGGCTGTTGGTTCTCAAATTTATCCCCCGACACCTGCACAGGCGTTTAAGTGTAACAATAGAGCGAAACTTTTTAGGATTTTTTCAGGCACAAATTCTGTTAATGTTATTTTTGACAACTGCAAGCTTTTTAATTTTCCTACTGTTAGATGTGAAATTTCCTTTAATTTTAGCATTTATTATCGGATTTTTTGATTTAGTTCCGGGGATTGGAGCGACCCTGGGAATTAGCTTAGTTTGTTTTATTGTATTGTCTCAAAGTGTGTGGCTAGCTTTAAAAGTATTGGCAGCTTGCATTGTTTTGCAGCAAATTCAAGACAACTTTATTCATCCGAGACTCATGCAAAATTCGCTTAACCTCAATCCGGTAGTAGTATTTTTTGCACTGTTACTCGGGGCGAGATCGGCAGGACTTTTAGGCATATTTCTGGCTATTCCGCTAGCGGGAGTGATAGTTAGCTGGTTTGAAATTGAAGAAATGCAAGCGGAAGGTTAATTGATACAGCCATCCTATTTATATCAAATCAGGCTTAAAAACCCGGTTTTAAGCTGCCGACTAGAAGCCCAATGCCTTGAAAAAACTCTCCTTTGCGTAACGCGAAACTAAAAATCAAGAGAAAAAAGCAACGTAGGGTGCAGCGATCCGTGTGAACCTTACTCCGTAAAGTCAATGAATAAATTGCAAGTCAGTAGGAAATCTTTCTTCTTCAGGTTCTGGATCGTAAATGTAATCACAGTCAAAGCGCAGAGATTGAGCGTGGACGATGATGGAAAATCCGCAGTGAGTAACCATTTCTGTAGTAAAAGTTGCCATGACTAACTCAATGAGCTTTCTGTAAGAGATGTTAGGCAGTTGAACGTAATAGGCGCGTCTGGCAAAAAATATTCTCTCATCTTTCGGTAGAATTATGCCATTAATTCTGTGTGCGTGTTGAATCGGCTTGATATAGGTTTCAATAAACTGCGACTGATTTTTTTGCAGTCTCGCTAATCTTTCGTGTTGCAACCAGCTCATTTGAAACACAATTTTAATAAATTCAAAGCCCAAAATATAGTTAAAAACATTATTGCGTTCTTCTGTACTCAAGACGAAGCGGAGTGCAGATTCTAAATATTGGTCAGTTTTCCGGCACGCTTGTTGAGCTGAGTGGATATAAAATTGTTTGATGTAGCTTCTTAAATCTGATTCGTTTAATTCTTTTTTGACTCGAAATCTGATTAAATACTCTTTGACTCGGTGTAGAGTATCTACATCTTCAAACATTTTTGAGACTAAACCGTCGGCTGTGTAATCATCTAAAAATTCTGCTTGCAAGTCGGGAGTAGATGCACACAATATGTAGCAGAGGGACAAGACATAGCGTCGCTGGTTCCAAGGCAAGCTTTGGGCCCATTTTTTTACTTCTATAGGAAGTTTTTCCAGCACGATATCTGTGTGTTGGCGTTGAGCAAGGTCGGCATCTCTATTTTTTTCTTGAATCATTGCCTGAAACCTTTATCAGTAAGTAGACAGAGTAGTAGATCGCAGATGAGAGGGGGAAGCTGCGATCGAGGGTGGGAAGTTATTCTGTCTTATTTTCTTGCCATCTATCTGAATATACATTCTGTAGGGAACAGGGGGCGTGATCTGTCTCACACTTTTGCGAATTTTAAATCACAAATGCTAGCTCTTCGCATCACATTTTGGGGCGGCGAGTGTCACGCAGAAGACTTATTCATGTCACCCGAGCAGCAGCGGGTTTCGTTGATGATTAAGTGGGGTGATTCATAACTGTTTGTTAGTAATAATTACTGAGGTCAATCATGAACTCAACTACAAGTATTTTTCCTAACAATCAGTGCCAAGACTTAACTTTTCCCGATCGCCTCGTCCAACCAGGGTGCCAGTGACTCGTCAACATTGCAGTGGGAGATCCACAATTAGCTAGGTGGTTGTGCCAACTTATACCCGCACAGTGTCCTTTTGATAGAGATATCCAGTTATTGGGACACCATGTTTTCCAGATACCGCCTATGTGCAAACTGAATCCTATAGCGCGTCGCGTGAGAACCCCGGTCTTTTAAGCTCTTGATGAAACGCAGTTGTAGCCTTTAGGCTACGAGTGTTCCAAATTATTTATTTCTCTGTTCTTCAATATATTTTCTCACAGTTTCGGTTGAGACATTGCCAACACTACCGACAAAATAACTAGGAGTCCACAAGGTCGGCAATCTTAACAATTCAGGAAACTCCTTTCTCAAGTAACTCGAAGCCCTACCTTTGACCCTTTGCATAACAAAGCTAGCGGAATCAGTCGGCTTAACGTTAACCAATAAATGTACGTGATCTGGCATGATTTCCAAAGCAATAATTTTCCATCTGTTTTCCGTCACTACCTCGAAAATAATTTCTTGCAGCCGTTGGGCGATTTTGCCTACCAGGACGGCTTTACGGCGTTTTGGGATAAAAACAAAGTGCATATTGATCGGTGAAACGGCGTTACTCTCGTGCCGATACTCTAGATCCTTTTTCGACAAACTCGCCATAGAGTGATTGACTCCGTTGATTGATGGTGTATAATCAACATATCACAGCGACGAAACTTAAATGTTTGGATGCCAACAAATACTACTCAAGCCTGATAAAGAACTCAAGGCGGTTCTAGAATATATTTGTCAAGAATCGAACAAACTGCACAATTGTGCGGTCTACTACGCTCGCCAAATATACTTCAAGGCTCATACTTTCGTCCGCCCATTTGACGTGATCAACGCATTAAAGCGCAATCCTCATTACGGGGCTTTATGCGCTCAAGCTGCTCAGCAGACTTGTGGTGCTGTTGGGGAATCGGTAAAATCTTTCAAAGAACTAATTAAATTATTTTGGGAAGGCAAACTTGAATGGGAGCCAAAATTCCCCAATTACCGTACTCCTGGCGGATTTCATTTGATCGCTTATCCGAAGCAAGCGCTTGGAAAAAAGTTGATTGACGGTCAAATTTCAATCCCTCTCGGTCAAAAAGTAAAAGCTTGGTTTGGACTGAAGAATTTCCAAGTCCCCATGCCTACTAATTTAGATTATGTCGCTCTTCGAGAAATTAGAATTCTCCCCAGAAATGGCTGTTTTTACGCCGAGTTTGTTTACAAAATATCCAGCGTTCAAACTGTTACAGACAGTCAGAAAGCTTTAGGTATTGATCGCGGTATCAATAACTGGCTTACTTGCGTCAGCAACTCAGGGACAAGCTTTATCGTTGATGGCAATCACTTGAAGTCGG